>CAIYOZ010000223.1 GCA_903927945.1 uncultured Bacteroidales bacterium
AAAATGATTCCAGGCTATTATTTTAATTTAGGAGCAACTGAAATAAAAAAATCTTTTAAATACTTATTTAGTGCACTCATTCTTTTAGTACTTTTGTCCACAAAACAAAACAGATCATGAGAATTCCCAAGAATGTTCAGACTGAAATAGATGCCTGTTATTTATACCGCAAGTTAGCAGAGCACGAATCGGATGATACCGTTGCTAATGTTTTCCGTCAAATGAGTGAAATAGAGCAAAGTCATGCTGAAGCATTTGCCCGGAAAGAAAACATTCCTACTGAAGATTTAATTCACCCTTCCTGGAGAGCCGCCTCCATGAACCTGATCGGAAAGGTATTCGGATATAATCAGGTATTGAACTCGTTAATGGACACTGAGAAGAGCCTGTCAAACGCCATTATATCAACCAAGGAACGAAACAAACAACAGATCACTGGAAGTGAAACCAACCATGTAAAGATCCTATGGTCGATACTGGAAAATGAAAAGAAAATTAGTGGATCGCAACTTGCCAAATTTGAATCGGGGCATCGCTTGGGAGGTGGGAACGCTATTCGGGCAGCAGTGCTTGGTGGTAACGACGGATTGGTATCGGTATTCAGTCTTGTGATGGGAGTTGCCGGTGCTACCGGAGGTAATCAAAGCGTAATGCTGGCAGGTATTGCCGGATTATTGGCAGGGGCCTTATCCATGGCACTTGGCGAATGGATTTCAGTGAAGAGCTCACAGGAACTCTACGAAAATCAGATGGCCATAGAAATGGATGAGATTGAAAACAATCCGGAAGGCGAACAAAAAGAACTGGTATTGATTTACATGGCAAAAGGAATACCTGAAGAACATGCCAAGGATATGGCTGCTGAAATCATGAAGGATAAAACCCATGCCCACGAAGTGCTGGTGAAGGAAGAACTTGGGATTAACCCGGAAGAGTTGAAAGGATCGGCTGTGGAAGCTGCTGTATATTCGTTCATGTTATTTACGGTGGGAGGACTTATCCCAGTCATTCCATTTATATTTACCACAGGGATGCACGCTATTGTCATGAGCATCGCATTGAGTACGGTAGGATTATTTCTTATTGGTGCTGCCATCACCTTGTTTACGGGAAAGAATGTTTGGTTTTCAGGCTTCCGGCAGATTATTTTTGGCCTACTTGCTGCCGCTATCACCTTTGGAATAGGCAAAATGATAGGAATAGCCGTTTCTTAATGGGAATAAGAAATATGAAAAACGCTTGCTTTCGTAGTCTCTGGACTGGCAGCCATCTCGGTTAGTATCACCGGCTATCTGGAAGCTTCGTTGGTTTATAATTTGACATTCGGCACATAAAAAACAATTAATATTTAAAAATGAACAATTAATGGTTAGTTTTGTTAAATGATGATGTTATATCATTCATTCTGATGGCAGCTATTAATATGTATTCATTTTTTTATTAATTGGCAAATGAAAAAAGCCTTATTCTACGCTTTCGCAAGCCTTTTAATTTTGAGCGGTTGTAATCATGTCCGATGCATTAAAACCATTGATAATTTAAAAACCGGGATTCAGGGAGAAGCGACCACGCGTGCCAGGTATGCTGCATTTGCTGTGAAAGCAAAATCGGAGCGGCATTATTCGATTGCCAAACTTTTTGAAGCCACATCTATATCAGAAGGCATACATGAGGTTAACCAACGAAAAGTATTAAAAAGCTTAGGCGAAAAAATGGAAGTTTTTAAACCTGAGATTGTTGTAAAAACTACGATTGAAAACTTACAGGTTGCCATAGATGGCGAGACCTATGTCACAAAAACATTGTATTTATTGTTTTTTCGGGATACCAAGTCAGAGAATGCGGAGATGGCTGAAACCAGTTTCACATGGGTCATTAATTCAGAATTAAAACATTTGTTTTATTTCCAAAATGCACTGTCAGCTATAGAAAACAGTACCGAAAAAAATCTACCAATCTACTATGTGGTTTGTCCCTTATGTGGAAACATTTATGAATACACGGATGTCGAAGTAAAATGTGCATCATGTGGGACACCTAAGAGAAAGTTTCTAAAAATATAGAGAATTATGAAAATAACATCATTAGCCATTATATTGACCAACCCGGCTTTCTGGACATATGTTTCCGGATAATTGTATTCATTTTTAAATAACATGTGATAAAGTAGAAAGAAAACAATCACTGAATATGCTTTAAATCAAATTTATAAGCTCTAACAGTAACCTAAAAACAAAATAAATCATCGAAAGATTTGACAATTCAAATAAAAAGAGTACTTTTGCACCTACAAAATATCGCGGAGTGGAGCAGTGGTAGCTCGTTGGGCTCATAACCCAAAGGTCGTTCGTTCGAGTCGAGCCTCCGCAACTTAGAAAAGAATTCATGATTAATTTCGTGGATTCTTTTTTTTATATGTTCATTATTTATATTCTGTTACGGACAATATGTTTTCGTTTGGTCGAACCGATGTAAAGATTGAATTCAAAAACTGACAGAAAGATCGTTTAACAACATTTTTACATTCATTCTAAGGACTGAGTGCCATTTTTTTATGTTTGTAATAAAAAAAATGCTATATTTGCACCTCGTTAAAAAAATCAAAATAATTAATGTCTTATTTTAAATAAATTTTTCCATGCAAAACAAAGGGCTTATCAGGATTTTTGCAATAGCACTTACTTTAGTGTGTATATTTTATCTTTCATTTACTGTTGTAACCAATACATACAACAAGAAAGCCAAGGAATATGCCGCCGGGAATCAACTGAAAGAGTTTAATTACCTGGATTCTATCGGAAGTGAAAAAGTATGGTTGGGTTACACACTGAAAGAGTGTCGTGATAAAGAAATCAACCTGGGTCTTGACTTAAAAGGCGGTATGAACGTGACCCTTGAAGTATCGGTTGCCGATATCATCCGGTCATTATCCGACTTTAATCAAAATCCTAACTTCAATCAGGCATTAAATCTTGCCACTGAACGTCAGAAGACTAACAGTCAGGTAGCGTATGTTGACCTGTTCGTCAATGCTTATACGGAATTGGACCCACATGCAAAGTTGGCCACTATCTTCAGCACATTCGAGTTGAAAGATAAAATATCACTAACCACTTCAAATGCCGATGTTGTAAAAGTATTGAAAACTGAAGTTGACGGTGCAATTGCCAATTCATTCAACGTACTCCGTCAACGTATTGACCGTTTCGGGGTTGTTCAACCCAACATTCAGAAATTGGGAAATGGACGAATCCTGGTCGAGCTTCCCGGCATCAAGGAACCTGCCCGTGTACGCAAATTGCTACAGGGATCAGCTAACCTGGAATTCTGGGAAACATATGATTTAAGTGAAATCATCAGCAATATAGGTGAAGCAAACAAAGTACTTGCCACCATGCAAGCTGCAGGAGGTCCTGTTGCAACTGCAAAAAAGGACAGTACAATTGCCAAAACAGAAGTCAAAAAAACCAAAGCCATTTCGGATGTAGATAGCCTGAAGGCAGCCTTACAGAAGAAAACAGCCACAGTTACCGATTCAACAAAAGTTAACGAAAAGAGCCGGAAGGAAAATCCATTGTTTGCGGTCCTACAGGTAAATGCTCAGGGGGGTCAGGTGGCTCACGGTCCGGTGATCGGAATGGCACAGAGCAAGGATACCGCTTTAATCAACAACTACTTTAAGACAAAACAAGTACGTGACGTATTACCTCGCGATCTTGGAATACGTTGGTCGGTGAAAGCACTTGACAAAAAGGGTGAAATATTCCAACTGATCGCCATTAAAATAACAAACCGTGATGGACGTGCTCCCCTGGGAGGTGATGTCATTACTGATGCCCGCGCAGACTTCAGCCAGACTTCGGCTTATGCCAACGTAAGCATGACAATGAATGCCGAAGGTTCAAAGACCTGGGCTCGTATGACCAAAGACAATATCGGAAAATCAATTGCTATCGCTCTCGATGGTTATATTTATTCATTCCCCACAGTAAATGCTGAAATCACCGGTGGTAACTCACAAATTACCGGAAACTTTACCGTAGAGGAAGCAAAGGATTTAGCAAACACCTTGAAATCGGGTAAAATGCCTGCTCCTGCACATATTGTTCAGGAAAGCGTCGTTGGTCCATCATTGGGACAGGAAGCTATCAACAACGGTTTGATTTCTTTTATTATTGCTTTCATTCTGGTATTGCTTTATATGATTTTATATTATGGACTTGTACCCGGTATTATTGCCGATTTGGCTCTGATTACCAACGTATTCTTCCTGATTGGCATATTAGCTTCCTTTACTGCGGTACTGACCTTGCCTGGAATAGCGGGTATCGTTCTGACCTTAGGTATGGCTGTAGATGCGAACGTGCTTATGTATGAGCGTATCCGGGAAGAGATGAACAAGGGTAAGACCATGAAACGTGCCATCGATGATGGTATCGGAAGTGCATTATCGGCTATTATTGACTCAAACGTAACAACACTGATTACCGGTATCATCTTGGCACTCTTCGGAACAGGACCGATCAAAGGTTTTGCGGTAACTGAAATCATTGGGGTGATCACTTCATTCTTTACCTCGGTATTCCTTACCCGTTATATGTTGTATGTATATGCCAACCACGAAAGTTCAAAAGAAATTAGGTTCATTACCGGGGTTACCAAAAACTGGTTTAAAGATACCAAAGTTGATTTCATGGGAATCCGCAAATGGATGTACGGACTGTCAGGTGCCTTGATATTGATCAGCTGCATATCATTCGGTGTTCGTGGATTCAGTTTAGGTATTGACTTTTCGGGTGGTAGGAATTATGTGGTGGCCTTTGACCAACCGGTAAATACCGATAATGTACGTATATTGCTTTCAAAAGCTTTTGAAGGTGATATGCCACAAGTCATAACTATTGGTTCGGAAAATCAGGTTCGTATTGCTACAAAATATAAAATCAGTGATAATGCACCTACTATTGACAATGAAATAGAAGGAAAACTATACGAAAACTTAAAACCATTGCTTAAAACTTCAGTGACAAGAGCTGAATTTATTAAGGATAATATCAAGAGCTCCCAAAAGGTAGGACCTACCGTGGCAGACGATATTAAACGGTCGGCTATCTGGGCAGTTATCCTGGCTATCTTTGGGATCGGGTTATATATCTTTATTCGCTTTAGGGAATGGGGTTATGCCTTGGGAGCCATTGTTTCCCTGGCGCATGATGCAATCATCACATTGGGATTATTCTCCTTGTTTTATGGCTTCTTACCGTTCTCTATGGAAATTGACCAATCGTTTATCGCTGCCATCCTGACAGTAATTGGTTATTCGGTGCATGATACGGTAATTAACTATGACCGTATCCGTGAAAACGTAGGGTTGTTTCCTAAACGCGATAGAATATCGGTTATCAACCTTTCGGTAAATGAAATGTTGGGTAGAACCTTCAGTACTACTGCCACAGTTATTCTGACTTTACTTTCCATATTCATTTTTGGTGGTGAAACAATCAGAGGATTTATATTTGCCATGTTGTTTGGTATCTTTATCGGAACTTATTCTTCAGTATTTATTGCTTCCCCAATCACAGTTGAAATGGGAAAACTGATTAATATGGCTAAATCAAGAAAAGCAAACAAGAAATTAGTAGTTGAAACAAAGAAATAATTCATAGAAATACGTTTTATAAAAGCCCGAAAAAGCCTTACTGACATGTCAGTAAGGCTTTTTTATTTGATCTGTCTATTCCTGATATGGGCATAATTTTTAGAATCTAAAGGTGTCATCCTGGTTCTATCCTACTTATTTGCAGATAAATCTTCATTTATTTTGTTATGTCACAAAACTTTCCTTAATTTGCAAGCGGATAAACTTAAAATAAGTAAACTTAAAACAGGTAACACAGTCATGAATGTTTTTACAAAAAAGATTCTACTTTCTTTGTTTATCTTTCTTTCCATCTCATGCCTGGCTCAGGAATTCACGCCTGTAGTGAGTCAATTCACAAAAAAAGACTATAATGCTTCTAATCAGAACTGGGCGGTTGGCCAGGGGACTGATGGAGTCATGTATTTCGGAAACAACCAGGGTCTGCTTGAATTCGACGGCTCCCAGTGGCAGACACATCAAATCACAGGGAACAAAATAGTCCGATCGTTACTCGTAACTAAAGCTAATCGCATATTCACAGGCTCTTTTGAAGAATTCGGCTTTTTTGATAAAAACACTTCCGGCCAACTTATATACCATTCCCTTTCTGCCAATCTAAAGCATTATAAAATGCAGAACGATGAAATATGGAACATTCTTGATTACAATGGCACCATTATCTTTCAATCGTTTACTTCCTATTTTACATTTAAAAACGGAAAAGTAAAGGGCGTTCGATGCCCCTTTACCTTCTTGTTTTTCAATATCTTCCAGAATAAGATTTACACTCACACCGATCAGAACGGACTCAGTTTTTTCGATTCCGGTATCCATACATTCGTCCCGGTGAGCAATAACCGGCTAAAGAGTCCGGTTGTATCCATTCTAACTCTCGATAGGCTGCATGCTATCCTGGTAACCCGTTCCGATGGGTTATTCCTGTTCGATGGAACTGTGATTACCCCTTTTAAGACCGAAGCAGATGAGGAATTAAAAAAGGGAAATATCAACCGGGCGGTCATCTCCCCCGATGGAACCATAGTGCTGGGCACCATTTTAAATGGCGTGACGGCCATCAACCGTCAAGGGACAGAGCTTTGGACACTCAACACTTCAAACGTGCTGCAAAACAACACGGTCCTCGGAATGTACTGCGATCATGACAACAATCTGTGGCTAACGCTTGATAAAGGCATTTCACTCATACAACTCAATTCTTCCATCCGGTACATCCATTCATTCAACCCCTCTATAGGAGCCATCTACTCCCTAACATACAATGACCCCACTTTATATATCGGAACGAACCAAGGGCTTTATAAAGCAGATATAAGCTATGACAGGAAGAGCCTGCAACACCTGCAGCTAGTCCCAAAGATAAAAGGACAAGTATGGAACATAAGTTCCTTTGATAACCGGCAACTTTGCGGAAATAATGAGGAGACTTTTGATGTTTCAAATACAGGAACCTCCCTTTTGTCACCTGTCAAAGGGGGAATGTGTATCAAAAAAGGAATTATCCACGGACAGGAAGTACTGGTACAGGGAACCTATACCCAACTATGCATTTATAAAAAAGTAAACGGCGTCTGGAAATTCAGCCATACCATTGATGATTTTGTAAATCCAATCCGATACGTAGAAATCGACTACACGGGAACTATTTGGGCAAGCCATTTGCATCAGGGCCTTTATGCCATCCAGCTCACTCCGGATCTGCATAAAATTGAACATCTTACCACCTTCAATTCACTCGACCAGCATCACCATTATCCTATCAATGTTTTCTCAATCAACAACCGTGTTGTCTTTACCGACAATACCGCCTTTTACACCTTCGATGACATTCAAAAGAAAATCATACCGTATGATGAACTGAATGCGAGTCTGGGGAGTTTTTCATATTCCTACAGGGTTTGCCATTTCAATGCCGATTTATACTGGTTCATTCAGGATGGCGAAGCTGCACTGGTGCAGGTAAAACCTGGAGCTATTAAGTTATTGGATATTGTCCCCTATGCTCTTTTTTTGAATCAGACGGTCGATGACTATCAAAATATCATACCCATTTCAGATGAGGTGTGCCTTTTTACACTCGAAAACGGACTGGCACTTTACCACTCTGGCAACTTAACGAAAAAAATATCACAAATCACACTTCGTTTGAAAAGCATTCAAACTTCGGATGCCGAATCAAAGGAAAATATTTTTATGCCCCTGAATTCATCTTCCGTACCTTCCACACCCTTTAGATTGAACAATCTTGTTTTTAATGTCTTCTATCCGCAGTACACCAACCTGAATAATATCAATTTCCGATACAAGCTTGATGGACTTGATAGGGTTTGGAGCGAACCTACTCCCTCATCTCAAAAAGAATACAACTATTTATCGCCGGGTGAGTATACCCTCAAGGTGGAAGTGTTGACTAAAAACGGCACCAAACTCTCGGAAGCAAGCTATGAATTTGTGGTTTCACAGCCTTTCTACCTGAGCCTGGCAGCAAAAACACTCTATGTGCTGATGATTATCTTATTGTGTGTGGGCATTTACCTGTACATTCAACGCCTTATCCATATTAAAAAGGAGAAAGTCAGGATAGAGCAGGAAGAAATCCGCCACAAGGAAATAGAAAAGCGGGAGCAACAGATCATCGGCCTGGAAAATGAAAAACTTGAGTCGGAGCTTACTGTCAAGAGCAAAGAACTGGCTGTTTCCACCATGACTATCATTAAGAAAAATGAAATCCTGGTGACCATCAAGGAAGAGGTAATTTTTCAGAAGAATACCCTGGGATCACAATATCCAAATAAGTACTACGATAAACTGATTCGTCTGCTCGACGAGAACCTATCCTCTGAAGACGACTGGGCTATATTCCAGAGCAACTTTGACCGTATCCATGAGTACTTTTTCAGAAACCTCCATACGAAATTTATAGAGCTTACCCCCAATGACCTTCGTTTTTGTGCCTACCTGCGCCTGAACCTGTCAAGCAAGGACATTGCCCACCTGATGAATATCTCCCTCAAGGGGGTTGAAGTAGGACGCTCACGCGTGCGAAAGAAGATAGGCATCCCCTCCACGAAAAGCCTCACCGAGTTTATGATTGAATTTAAATAACATGCAGTCATAAAATATTCTTGTTTTTTTATTCTTCAATACATATCTAAAAATATGATAGGCAGGTTCTTATAAAACGATACCATGAATTCTGTAATATATAATGCTGCCCGTATTGAACTATTTGATAACTAAACGTTTGTATATTCATGATTGGAACTGATATAAAATTGATGATATCTAAATCAACACGTTATGGTGGATAAATTATTTAAACTAAAAGACAACGGGACCACAGTCAAGACTGAAATCATCGCGGGCATAACTACTTTTATGACCATGGCCTATATCCTTTTCTTGAATCCAAATATCCTCGGGGTTACTGGGATGGATAAAAATGCAGTGTTCTTTGCCACAGCCATTTCGGCAGGATTTGTAACCATTGCTATGGGACTGTTCGTGAACTTCCCCATGGCATTGGCTCCCGGCATGGGACTGAATGCACTTTTTGCGACTGTAGCACTGGCAGGTGTGGGCATGCCCTGGAAGACGGCATTAGGAGCCGTTTTTATATCCGGATTAATTTTTATCTTACTCACAGTTACCCGGATTCGCCAAATTCTGGTGGTAGCTATACCAAATTCGCTTAAAAGAGCTATCACAGTTGGCATCGGGTTGTTCATTACCATTATAGGGTTCAAGCTCTCGGAAATAATGGTGATCACTGCCAAAGTGATGCCATCAACGTTAAATGCATTGGGAAAAAGTGCCGCTCCCATAACGTTGAAATTCTTCGAATGGAATATCGGGATGGGAAGTTTCACCAATCATTCCATGCTTGTTTTCCTGATCGGATTAGGAATTGCCGCAGTATTAATGGCTTTGAAAGTGAAAGGTTCCCTGTTGATCAGTATCGTAGCTGCCACCACCATTGGCATTCCGATGGGGGTAACAGTTATTCCGGCTAATTTTACTTTTTTCAGCCTGCCTGATTTCCATCATCTGGCGATAGGGGCATTAGACATCAAAGGAGCCTTTAATATGGGTATCTGGACTGTTGTGTTCACCTTTACATTTGTCGAATTATTCGACACTTTCGGCACCCTAGTAGGGACAGCCATGAAAGCCGGTCTGATCGATCCGGAGGGGAACTCGCCAAAAATAGGGAAAGCCATGCTGGTGGATGCCATTGGTATCTCCTTTGGAGCCCTGATGGGGACAAGCACAGTTACAACCTATGTAGAAAGTGCTGCCGGGATAGGAGAAGGCGGACGCACGGGACTAACGGCAGTGACCACCGGTGTACTTTTCCTGTTGGCACTGGTATTGGCTCCGCTGGCCGGTATAATTCCGGGTGCAGCTACAGCACCAGCTCTCGTTATTGTAGGAGTGCTCATGAGCTCATCAGTCATCGAGATCGATTTCACCGACTTCACGGAAGCATTCCCTGCATTTCTTACTTTTATTTTAATGCCATTGACATATAGCATTGCCAACGGGATAGCCGGGGGCATTATTGCTTATACACTGCTGAAAGTAGTTACCGGAAAATGGAAAAACGTCCATTGGATGATGTATTTGCTATTTTTGCTGGTCTTGACACGATACATTTTCTTAAGCAAGTAACTGAAAAACTGTGATAAATGCTATTTTAAGCTTGACAAACAACTTAAGTTGAAATTTCATGCGAATTACATGGCACGACTTTTGATTCATATATGAAGTATTATTGAAAAACTCAAAGGAAAAGACATCATGTGAAAACCATTTTTATTTTAATTTGTTTAAAACATTAAACCGGTTTGTGAAATATAATGGTGATATTCAAGGGTCATCTTTCATACTATCGAAATGTAGTGATTCATCTCGAATTAAAAAATTCTATTTTCCCGATTCATTTATAAAACCAACTGACATGAAACGATTTAAAGAAACTGTATTTTTAATCACTACACTGCTTTTTGTATCATTTTTCAGTGCCTGTGATGTATATAGCTACGTTCCGTCTTCCAACTTGGTGAATTATGATAATCCCACCTGGGCACCGCCATATACTCCGGGTGTGAGATACTATTATTTCCCGGATATAGAATGTTACTATGATCTGTCGGCTCAGGAATTTGTATACCTCGACAACGGACAATGGATCTTTTCACCAAATCTACCGGATATCTATTCCAACTACGACCTGAGCAATAGTTTTACTGTGGCCATCAACTACAACACGTACCAACCTTGGATGCACCATCAGTATTATGTATCGCATTATCCGATGTATTACTACCGCGACTATTATGACCACAGCAACATTCCGTATGTACGCGGGTTTAATGAAAACAACAGGAGTGCGGTTTATTGGTCGCAGAGTGAACGGAACCATGCACGGAATTGGGATAATGAGAACATGAAAACTAATCATCAGTTTCAGTATTCAGCCCCCGATCGTCAACATCAAAGCAATTCATCAAGAGCCTCTGATTTTAACAACACGCCACAGGTACCCGCTAACCGAACCGATAACAGGCAACAACCCAATATGGGCAATAACAAACCGACTCCGGTAGTTCCTCCAGGTAGTGTGAATCCTACCCGTCAGGATGGTAATGATAAGAACAACAAGGTCATGCCACCACGTATCTCAGGATTTGAAAGCGGAGCACGGCAACAAAAAGAAATAACTCCTGTACGTCCGAATCAAAACACGAATTACTACGGACGAACTATCGGACAACCGGTAAGAGTGCAAAAACAAATGCGGCAACCTTCTCCTACCCCTTCCGATAACAGGAACAATCAAAATTCAGGGAATAACAAGGAGGGCGAAAGAAAATAGAATTAAACCGGTTGTTTGAATCTTAACAGAGGATATACCTTAGAATAAAATGACCTGCCTGTTCAGAGTAAATATCATGCCCAATCTGCGAATCGGATATGCTTTCGATCAAAGTTTCCTGACTGGTTACAACCAGAACAGCACCCACGAAATCATGCTCGAAAATCGCATTCCCTCAAAGGCTGTTTATCCCTGTGGCCGGTACATGGATAGCGATTACTGGTATTATTAAGCTCCTCGATCAAGGATCGAACAACAAAAAAAGCTCCTTTAAAATATAATGATTCGTTTGGCCACCTGATCAATAGCATTGACCGCCTTGGCAATATAAGCACCAGGTAACAGGCTCACAGGAACAGCGGTGATGCCGGTGGCATTAAACGGAGCATTCTTTAAATAATGTCCTGCCATATCATATATCATCAGATTTCCCGCCACGCCCGTATCATTCTGAACAAAGGCCGTTGACCCGGAACTAAAGATTGTAATTTTAGAGGTTTTTCCCGCCGTGGTTTGGTCGTACATACGAGCAACAATCTTGAAGCGGTTGACCGGCTGCGGTGTAGTAGTGGCGACAAAAGAATAGGTTGAACCGGTTGCAGTGATATCAACCGTTTTATTCTCTGCCAAATCCATTAGGTAAACCCCGGCATAGAGCTTTTCAATATTCGTATGGGTAAAGGTGAGCGTGTAATTTGTATCTTCCCCTGCTTGAAAACCAAGGTTGGTATTGTTTATATTATCCACTGAATTCACCTGGTAATTTCCGTCCTGTTCCATGGCAAATAGCTGAGGAGTTAAGCCCGAACCCGACAGTTTAAATCCATCCCAGCCGTTATCGAATTGATGGGTACAAGCCGGATTGGATAATAGCCACATCCGATCGGAAAAGTGTGCTCCCTGCACATCAATGACAGTACATATCTTATCGCTGACTTCCGTATCCTTAGATCCTGAAACCCTCAATGGATCGGTATTTGCCATGACCACCGAGTTGTAAGTAATCCCGAAAGTGGCCAGACTCGAATTACTGATAGCCTTCACCAGCATGGCTCCCATGGAAGGTATCTGCTGCGGAAGGCCCAAGAGGCCAGCATATGCTTTTGGTACAGCCGTATATTGTCCCGGATTATCTCCCGGAGTGGATTGTCCTACAGCGGTCCATTGAGATAATGAACCCGAATTATAGAGATAGGCCGTAGCTTCAGTTTGAGTTCCAAAGGACAACAGACCGATATTGATGGCAGCCGTATAGGGATTAGCATAAATATGTTGTCCAGGGAATAAGGCTGTGGGTGTAACCGATATCTGACCGGGATTAAAGTCACCATTCTCAAGCTGTCCCTGGAATACCAGGGTTTCAGGAGCTGCCTGGCATAACTCATATCCTGCAAAAGAAGTCAGTATCGAATCATTGCCCTGTTGGATCCAATGATTCTGGCTGGTCGTACCCGATTCATACCACTTACGGACATATGATCCAATAAATGTAGGATAGGTACTTACCGAGCGTACCGGAATTCCAAAGTATTGCCATTTATATTTATTTCCGGCTGTTGCCGTTAAATCCCAGTTTGCTTTGGAATACATTTCTACCGAGGCTGATACCGGTGAAGTTACTAAATTGTGAAAGATCAATGACCCATTGGCACCTGATGAACTGGCTTTGATAACCAACCCGGCTACACCGGCATTATTGACTATAGCGCCCAACACGTTTAGGAGAAAACCGGAAGGAATGGTCAGTAATTTCCCTGAATTAATGGTCAGCAGATTATTAACCGAGAAATTAGCATTCTGGGTAACCCCGGCTGAATTATCCATAGTCAATGAGTATACATTATCATTCATAAAAAGACTCCCATTGATCGACTGTGGGGTTGTTCCGGCATAACATACTACCGGTGAGTTGGTCACGGCATCCAATCTGCCTGCTGTTGCCGAAAGTGTATTCACTAATCGTAACGTACCGTTGAGCGTGACATTGTTTGCATTATTGATGGATAAGTTATACACATTATCATTATAGAATGATCCTGAAGGTATAGCCTGAGCTTTTGGTCCTGCGAATTCAACCGTGGAAGATGTGGAAGATGCATCTAATTGTGCTCCATTCGTGAATACAAAATCACCATTAATGGTCAGTTTATGCCCGTTTGTGACGGTTCGATACGTAGATTGGCTATTAAAAATGTTATTGACCGGGTGATTGGCATTTAACAAACAGTGATTCACGGGAGCAGGATCAAAATACAAATTAGAACCATCCGGAATTACGGTACCTTTTGTCCAGTTGGAAGCTGTATTCCAGTCCGTACTGGTTGTTCCTTTCCATTTATTGACCACCACTTCCCAGGCACCCATGGAGGGTGGATTATTTCTGGAAGTTCCATTAAAATCCGTTGTAATGCCTGTTCCTGTGACTCCGAGCATTTCAGTTCCTATCTTATAGTCCGTGGATACGCTGGAACCCGCTGTTGTAAAATAGGGATTCAGATTAAAGCTGTTTCCATCCTGCGCGGTAGCAGTCTGCCAGGCAGCGAGCGTGGTCTTGTCAGTGGTCATGTTTCCAATAACACCTCCCGCACCGACATAGTAATCGTTGTAATTGATGGTCTGACCGGTGGTACCAGCCAACCTAACGGCATAATGTTTTCCGGTAGAACCTCCGGAACGGTTATTGTATAATACATTGTTCCGGTAATTCCGTGTGGATGCATTCGAGGTACTCCACAACGCTCCTGTAAAGGAAGTGACCCCGGAGGCAGTCCCGCCAATATAAACCGTGTTGAAGTATAAACTGGTGTTTGTAATCGATGCATCATAAATACCAAATAAACCGTATCCCGTGGAAAGACTTGTTCCTAAATTCACTATATTATTAGATAGGGTTTGAAGTCCCGCATTCAGATAAATTCCATAGATATTGGATAACACATTGCTTGATGCAAGTGTTATTCCGTAAATAAAATTGGTTGACACTGAATTTGTACCTGATGTAGGGCAAGAGGAATAAATGCCATAAATATTTACACTGCCGGTTGTATTGGTATTCGATAAATTGTAAATGGTATTATTCGTAATGGATTGGGTTGTTCCACCGGTTACACTGGTCTGCGATATTCCATATACGCTCGCTGCAGTACTAATGCCTGAGATATTACAAACAGTATTATTGGTGATGGTATTTGAGCCTGCTGTTGTTAAGATGCCTTTTGTATTTGAAGTCACTGTACCGGTGTAAGCATTTGCCAGATTTGATATTGTGTTGCCGCTTATAGTGACTGTTCCTGTATTCAAACTGTTAATCCCCAGCACATCCTGTTTTTGAAGGGATAGTGTGGCCGCAGAACTAGTATTGATACTATTGGCGGTCGTGAGGCTTCCAAGTAAATTATTTGATAGGTTTATCGTTCCTGCAATATTATTCAGAATGATTGTTTCAAAACCGTGCGAATAAGCAGAAGTTCCGGCAGTTGTGATGGAACCCACATTATTCCCGGTCACATTCACAGTGCCGGCACTGAAATTCCGTATTCCATGGGAAGTGGAATAATAGACGTTTTGTCCGTCAAAAATTACTGACGGTGTTGTATAGCCTGTACCACCGGCCGAGACAGTGATACTTGTCACTACTCCGGCAGTTAAATTAGCCGTGGCAATGGCGCCGGAACCAGGGGCTGAAAAGGTCACAACAGGTGGCGTGGTATACCCGCTACCTCCATCAATCACATTGACACCGGTAATAACTCCGCCACTCACCACCGGTACTGCAGTTGGCACAGGAGTTGTTATTTTTATAGAACCTGTACCGGTGGTTGCCCCGATGGTATTCCCGGTTACATTTACATTTCCGGCACTGATATAAATTCCGTCCCACGGATTATTTTGCGTACTGGTATCGTCAATGTTGCTGATCACATTGTTCTGTGCCTGGCATGCTGTAGAAGCACCCCCTGCAATGTATATCATATCAAATGTATGGGTTGTGCTTGCTTTGATGGTCCAGGGTGAGCCGCTGCATAAGGGGGCACTTCCGCCAATGTAATTTCCTACGGCCTGATTATTATTCCCGGTGTTTATCCGGATCACATTGTAGGTGAAGTTTCCGGCAGGAGCAAAAACAGAGGTTTCATAAAAACTGTTCCCCGAAACCATCCAGTTTAAAGAATTCGAAGTAATATTCACTCCGTTTGAAGTAACCCCTGCATTCAGGAAATCATAAAAATTGCTGTTGCTAATGACATTTGTTTTATTTTCGAACCCTGCGGTGCCTGCAGAATAAATCACATTATACGGTCTGTACCCGATATTTCCGGTAAAATTATCAGTATCAAAAGTGTTCGTGCTGTTTCCGTTCCCGGCAGTGGCCGTCGAGAAAAAGACAACTCCCATTGCTCCAGAAGTTTCGGACCCATTGATAGTACAGAACTTCACAGCATTATTCTCTGCCGTATTTAGTAAGCGTATGGTACTCGACAGTGCCCCCGTGTTGGTGTTATTGATCGTTAAATCTTTCGTTGAACCGGTTGCGTTCACTCTTCCATCAATGGTCAGATAATCCGCCCCGTTCAAATCAATAAGTGGACTTGCCAGGTTTCCGGTAATACTTAGACCACTTGCTATTGGATACAATGTTACCGAAGTGTAGCTCGAAGTACCCCCTGCAAGGGTATATCCGCTTTGAAAGAGTACGGCGGAAGCTGTTTCAGTAGTACTTGCTTTCATCCTTAATTCAAGTGCCCCGGTGTGAGTACCGCTGTTTATTTTGTCAAAAACATCTTTCAGGCAGTAATAAGTCGATTGAAATACTCCGGCTTTATAGACATCGATATTCAAACTCAACGAGCCTTCGTAAGCTCCCATAGTGGGTGTTCCTTTGCGTATAGACAAGGCATAATCGGTTGTTAGTCCATTGATGGTTAAGCCGGCGATCTTGTTGGAAGAAGCCCTGTAATTGGCTGCAATTGTTCCTCCGGGAACTGCAAAAACAGGATCAATATTTGTACTATGTGTGTCGAAGCCTGAAATAAGAGGCAAGGTTGAAACGTCGGTACCGTTATAATTTCCTGCGACTCCCCCGGTCCCTGTTGCCTGATAATTATTGTAGTCCAGGGTGAGCAACGTGCTTACCCCATAATTCAGGTAGGCTGCGTAATGCAAACCGGTTCCCCCTGCAGTTGAACGGGCATTCACAAAAAGGTTATTCCTGAAATCACGGGTGTTCGAAGAGGCAGCGCTGTATAAACAATATGATTGATTGGGAATACCCGAAGTCAAAGAACCTCCGATATAGACGGTATTAAAATTCACATTGCACGTTTGAACTGCAGTTCCGGTATCGTAAATTCCGTATATGGTAGTGGTGGTATTGCCTCCTAAATTAATGATGTTGTTATAATAGGTGGTTGTTCCGGAAAAAGCCTTGATGCCATATATTGCGGCAGCCGTGGATGATCCCGAAACCGACAGGCCCTGTATGAAATTTCCTGAAACAGTGTTAGCTCCGGCATTGCCGGCATAAAAAATTCCAATGACGTTTCCTGTAAATGAAGTATTTGTATTTGATAAATTATAGAGGGTATTCCCACTTACCGTTTTGGCGTAGTTCCCTGTGCAGGCAATACCGCATACCGAAGCAGTATTGACGGATGTTGAATTGCCATTGGCAATGGTCAGGTTGTAAACCGTATTGTTAGTGATCGTAGTCGAACCGCTGACGGTGGTAATACCGTTAATGACACCCAATGAAGCAATATCTGTGTTGGTGGAACCATTGGTGAGATTCGCGATGATATTGCCATTTATAGTCAGGTTGGTATTATTGGTGTTGTTTATCCCGAAAGTGCTCTGAACGTTCGCTGTGCAAGCCGAAGAGGCATTTATGCTATTGGCAGTGGAAGTACTCCCAATGGTATTTCCGCTGATGATTGATACTCCCGACCCTGTCCTGTTTATTCCATAAATAGTACTGGCATCTGTTGATACATTCAGTGTCGTCAAAGAACCTATTCCGTTGTTCTCGCAATCCATCAGGCCGCTTCCTGCCAACAAAATACCTGTCAACACACTCCCGGTAGTGCCTGAAGTAAGACTGATGGATCCCGTCCCGGTGGAAGCACCAATTGTATTAGCTGAAGTTGTTCCGATATTCGTATTGCCAGCTGCAATATTAATTCCTATCCAGGCAGCATTTAAGGAGTTGCTCCAGGCAAAATTCCGGATCGTATTGTTCTGAATGTTACTGGTGGCAGTCGTTCCACCGTTCATATTGATGGCCGTAAACGCATTATTGAAAGCATTGGTTTTTGTCCAGGCACTCCCTCCGCAAGAGGCTGATTGTCCCCCGATAAAGTTACCCGTAACTGTAAAACCATTGCCCGAAGTATTGTTTATGTAAATGCCCGTATAGGCCACTGTTGCTGTAGGTGCAAAGGAAGCTGTTTCATACAGGCTGTTTCCCGTAATGGAGCATGTGGTGGTATTGGCCGCCAGGTTTATACCGTACGACGCAGCGGATCGGCTGAGGAAATTATAAAGGTTATTGTTGCTGATCGTTATGAAACTGTTCTCAAAGGTGGCTGTACCGGCAGAATAAACAGCATTGACTGGCCTCATGGCATCAGAGGCATTTGTAAGGGCATTGTTATCAACGATATTGTTGTCATTTCCCGTCACGGCAGCCGTGGAGAAGAACACAACTCCGGAGGCTGCAGCAGTTTCCGAACCCTTGAGGATACAGTATTTTACAGTGTTAGTAGTGGCATCGTTTATGAATCGCACGGTTGAGGTACCTGCCACATTGGAATTACTTATGTTTGTAATCACCAGGTCTTTTGTTGATCCGGTGGCATTCACACGTCCATCCAGGATGACATTATCCGCCCCGTTGAAATCAATCAAGGGCGCGGCCAGATTTCCACTAATGGAAATTCCCGAAGTGGTGGGGTAGATATTGACGGAAGAGTAGCTTGATAGTCCGTTATACCCACTTTGATAGAGTACTGCCGAAGCTGTTTCTTCGGTAAAATAGGTGAGCCTTAGATCCAACGCTCCGGTGTGTGTCCCGTCATTGATCTTGTCGAAGGCGCTTTTTAAAGTCGGATATTGTGCCTGGTACACCCCGCTTTTCCAGACTTCCACATTAAACGTCAGTGAAATTTCAAAAGCTCCCATGGTGGGTGTACCGGCCCGGGTTGCAGTAGAATAATCAGTGGTGATTCCCGTACCCGTTATCCCGGCAAGATGGGCGAAGGTAGGCAAATAGTTTGTGCTTATTGAGCCACCTGGCACTGTAAATCCGGGATCCACAGCATTACTCCCCAGGTTCTGACCAACATTAGCCTGCAAGGCAGCCAGACCGGTTATGTTAGTTCCGTTAAAATACGCCAGCATACCGCCTGTCCCTGATGCATAGTAATCGTTATAATCTATCGTCAGATTAGTTGCCACTGTATAATTCAGATAGGCAGCGTAATGCAAACCGGTGCCACCACTGGTTGAACGGCTGTTATTGAAGATGTTGTTCCTGAAATTCCGTACATTGGTGCTGGCATTGCTGAACATTGCATACGATTTGTTGGTGCTTCCCGATACCGTTGTCCCACCGATATAAACGGTGTTGAAATAAAGGCTATTGTTATTTCCAGCTGCACCTGTTTCGTAAATTCCATATAACGTTGCCGGAGTACTTCCACCCAGGTTTATAATATTATTGGAATAGGTACAGAGGCCGGTTGCTATCTTGAGTCCATAGATAGAGGCTGAGGTTGTTCCTGAATTGACAGACAGACCCTGTATGAAATTCCCTGAGACCACATTTGCTCCCCCACTTCCGGAGAAATACAGTCCGACCACGTTGCCGGCAAAAGTAGCGTTTGTATTCGATAAATTATAAATGTTGTTTCCGCTCACCGTTCGTAAAGTATTTGCCGAAAGGGCAATTCCACTAACCGAAGCTGTATTGGTGGCTGAAGTATTGGTATTGGCTATGGATAAATCGTGGATAATGTTATTCGAAATTATATTGGCTCCATTGGTCGAGCAGATACCATTGATTAATCCGATGGTTGCCGGAGTAGCATTACTGGTGTTGTTCGTCATATTGGCAATGGTGTTTCCATTCATGGTGACGGTTCCCGTTCCGGCACTCAGCACGCCGTATACATTTTGCACATTGGCTGTACTTGCCGGGTTAGCAGTAATACTATTGGCAGTGGTTGTACTCCCGATAATATTGTTACTGATGGTGGTAGTCCCGGCAGAGGCCGTTTTGTTTATCCCGTAAAAGTTGGTTGCCAGGGTGGAGGCATTATCCACTGTAAAGGAACCAAGGATATTATTCTCGCAATCCACCGTGGTGATGCTGGCGATATTGATTCCGTACACATTGGTGGCGGTAGCTCCCCCGGTCACAGCGATGGATCCGTTTCCACTGGTCGACCCAAGGGTGTTTCCTGTACTGGTACCTATGTTCACCAATCCGGCCAGAACATTAATCCCTGTCCAGGTAGCCGCCCCTGAATTACCCCAGGTTATATTTTTGATGACATTCCCATGGACATTACTGGCCGTGGTTGATCCCACATTCAGGTTGATGGCAGTAAATATATTGTTGAAGGCATTCGTCTTCGTCCAGGCACTGCCCCCGCACAAGGCTGCCTGCCCGCCAATGTAATTCCCCGTCACCGTAAAGTTGTTTCCGGTGGCATTATTCAGGATGATGGCATTGTATGCCACCGATCCTGTGGGAATAAACGAAGCTGTTTCATAGAAGCTGTTACCTATAATGGAGCATGTATTGGTGTTGGCTGCCAGGTTGATTCCATTGGAGGCCACCAACCGGTGCAGGAAATCGTAGATGTTATTGTTGCTAATGGTCAGGTTATCATTTTCGAAGGTGGCTGTTCCGGCAGAATAAATTGCATTCACCGGGCGGCTGGCATCCGTTGAATTGGTGATGTTGTTGTTGTCAATGGTATTGTTATCATTCCCCGCAACCGCTGCTGTGGAAAGGAAAATGACACCCGAGGCAGCTACAGTTTCCGAGCCTTTGACGGTACAGTATTTTATCGTATTGTTGCTGGCATCATTGATAAACCGGATAGTAGAAGTTCCGGCGGTAGCTGATGCACTCTTATTTGTAATGGTCAGGCTTTTGGTACTACCGGTGGCGTTCACCCTTCCATCGATGGTCACATTGTCGGCTCCGTTCAAATCGATCAACGGGGTCGCCAGATTTCCGGTGACTGACAATCCGGATACGGTGGGATATATCGTTACTGAAGAGTAGCTCGAAGTGCCGTTGTATCCACTTTGATAAAGTACGGCGGTAGTAGTCTCAATGGTACTTTCCAGAATTTTAATGTCCAGTGCTCCGGTATGGATTCCGGCATTAATTGCCGCAAAAGCTGCCTTTAAGGTAGTATACCCGGCTTGCAGCGCGCCGGATTTCCACACCTGGACATTGAAGGATATCGAACCTTCGTAGGCACCCATGGTGGGGGTGGTTGCCCGGGTAGTCCCCGCATAATCAGTAGCTACTGCCCCGATAGGTGTCGCCCGTAATGTGCTGCTGCTTGGTTTGTAATCGGAGGCTGTTGTTCCTCCGGCATTGGAAAATACAGGATCAACCGATACACTGAGCAAATCCTTTGCAGCAATAAGCGGCAGTGCTGATACATTGGCAGCATTGTAATATCCCAATACACTGCCGGTTCCTGATACAAAATAATCATTGTAATCCAGGGTCAGGTTGGTTGCCCCGGTGTAGTTGAAAAATGCGGCATAATGTAAGTTGGTCCCACCCGTTGTTGACCTGACGTTACTAAATATATTGCTGCTGAAATTGCGGGTGTTATTGGATGATGCACTATAGAGTGCATAGGATGGATTAGTGATCCCCGTACCCAGGCTGCCGCTAATATGTATTGTATTAAAATAGAGGTTCATTACCAGCCCGGGTTCATAAATACCATAGAGAGTGGTCGCTGTGTTACCTCCCAGGTTGATGATATTATTAAAATAGTTTGTAGTGCCTGAGGCTATTCTAACCCCATAAACAGAAGCAGCTGTGGAAGAGGGGTTCACAGACAAACCGTAAACGAAATTTCCCGAAACCACATTTGCACCTGCACTTCCCGAGAAATACAATCCGATGATACTCCCCTTAAAAGAAGCGTAGTTATTGGATAAATTATAAATGGTGTTTCCACTGACTGTTCTGAGTGTATTACTTGTCAGGGCAATTCCACAGACCGAGGCTAAATTTATCGCTGTGCTATCGGCATTGGCAATGCTTAAATCATGGATGCTGTTATTGGATATAGTATTGGTGCCATTGGTCGAGCAAATACCGTTTATTAATCCGGTAGCAGCTGTTGTCCCATTCGTTGTCCCATTAGTCAGGTTGCCAACCTCATTGGCATTTATTGTCACTGTTCCGGTACCTGCGGAGTAAATTCCATACACCAGCTGGGCACTGACCGTACTGCCTGAATTGGCATTGATGCTGTTGGCGGTATTACTGCTCCCGATGGTATTGTTGCTGATGATGGTAGTACCGGCGGTGGCCGATTTATTGATCCCGTAGAAGTTGGAAGCCAACGTTCCGTCCGTATTTGAAACATTAATGGATGCAATGGTATTGTTTTCGCAATCCACTGTCCCTGTGGAGGCGATATTTATTCCGTATACAACGGTAGCTGTTGACCCTCCGGAGATGTTAACTGATCCTGTACCGGTTGAAGCACCAATGGTATTTCCGGCAGTAGTGCCTATATTCACATTTCCCGCTATCACATTGATTCCGGTCCAGGCTCCGACAGCCGAATTACCCCAGGTAAAATTCTGAATCGTATTGCCCTGGACACTTGCCGCTACGGTGGAAGCTACATTCAGGCTAATGCCCATAAACGTATTGTTGAACGCATTCGACTTGCTCCAGGCTCCTCCCCCACACAAGGCAGCCTGTCCGCCAATATAATTGTTGGTGATGGTAAATCCGTTTCCCGCACCCGGATTATTAACGGCGATTCCAGTATATGCTACATTCCCTGTGGGGATAAATGAAGTTGTTTCGTACAAGCTGTTTCCAGTAATGGAGCCGGTAGTGGTCCCTGCTGTCAGGTTGATTCCATTGGATGCCGTGGAACGGCTTAAGAAATCGTAAATAGTATTGTTGCTGATGACCAGGTTGCTGTTTTCGAAACCTACCGTTCCGGCTGAATAAATGGCATTGAGCGGACGGGTAGCATCCGTTGAGCTGGTGATGTTGTTGTTATCAATTGTATTATTATTATTGCCGGTAGCTATGCCTGCAGAAAAGAAAATAATACCCGAAGGAGTCACTGTCGCTGTTTCAGAACCTTTGATCGAACAGTATTCCACCGTGTTGTTAGAGGCATCATTCCAGAAGCGAACAGTAGAAGTCCCCGCAACCGCCGAATTACTTGTATTGCTAATGACCAGGTCTTTCGTCGTTCCGGTTTCATTCACACGCCCGTCAAGGACTACATTATCTGCACCATTGAGATCAATCAACGGTGCTGCCAGGTTGCCTGTAATGGTGAGCCCCGAAACGGTGGGATATATATTGACCGAAGTGTAAGCCGAAGTACCCCCCCCACCGGTATAACCGCTTTGATACAGGACAGCCGAAGCCGTTTCTATGGTACTTTGCCTGAGTTTTATTTCTATGTCGCCGGTATGTGTTCCATGGTTTATGGCGTCAAAGGCCGATTTTAGCGAGGTGTATTCTGCTTGCATGGTGCCCGAGGTCCATACCTGTACGTTGTAATAAAGGGTTCCTTCAAATACACCCATGGTAGGTGTGGTGGCACGGGTTGTTCCGGCATAATCGGTGGTAATTCCCGCCACAGTGTTTCCCTTGATAATGTTGGCGCCCGGGGCATAATCGGTGGCATTCGTTCCTCCGGCGTTGGCAAACACAGGATCGACCGATACACTCAAGACGTCTTTTGTGGCTATAAGCGGAAGTGACGATACCGGTGCGTTATTATAGTATCCCAACGTTCCACCGGTGCCTGAAACAAAATAATCGTTGTAGTCCAGGGTCAGGTTGGCTGCCGTGGCATAAGCGAAATAAGCCGCATAATGCAGGTTCGATCCTCCGGAGGTTGACCGGGCATTACTGAAAATATTGCTTGTAAAACTGCGTGTGTTCGTGGATACCGAACTATAGAGCGCGTACGAAGGATTCAACAATCCTGAAGTGACTACCCCACCTATGTAAACCGTATTAAAATTGAGGGTATTGTTGTTACCTGCAAGCCCTGTTTCGAAAATACCGTACAAGTTAGTGGACGTATTTCCACCCAGGTTGATAATGTTGTTGTAATAATTGGTCACCCCCGAAAATATCCGTATGCCATATACAGAGGCACCCACTGAGGCTGAGTGGACCGTTAAGCCATATATAAAATTAGTTGAAGCCACATTGACACCCGTTGTTATACCCGAAAAATACAATCCAATGACGCCACCGGTAAAAGACGGATTATTGTTGGCTAAATTATAAATGGTATTCCCCGTGACGGTTCTCAGGGTAGCGCCGGTCAGATCGATTCCACAGACTGAGGCAACGCTCAGCACCGTATTGTTGTCATTGGCATTGCTTAAATCGTGAATGACATTATTGGAAATTAAATTCGTCCCGCCTGTAGAACAAATGCCGTTTATTAATCCCGTAGTGGCAAGGTTGGCATTGGTCGAGCTATTTGTCAGGTTTGAAATGGTATTGCCGGTCATGGTTACGATGCCTGTGCCCGAAGAGTAGATTCCATAGACCAATTGGGCATTCCCCGAACTGGCTGAGTTTGCAGTAATGCTGTTTGCGGTTATGGTACTACCAATGACATTATTGACAAACAGGGTTGTGCCCACTCCGGATTTATTGATCCCGTAAAAATTGGAGGCTAATGCCGGACCATTATCCGTGGTGATTGATCCGATCAGATTGTTCTCGCAATCTGTAGTTCCGGGGCTTACGATGTTGATACCATATACATTCGTCGCAGTGGCTCCTCCCGTTACATAGATCGATCCAATGCCGGTTGTAGCTCCGATAATGTTTCCGGTAACCGTGCCCATATCTATATTGCCTGCAGTGCTATTGATCCCTGTCCAGGAAGCTGAACTTGAATTGCTCCAGGCAAAGTTTTGAATCGTATTGCCTTGAATGCTGCTATTGGTAGTAGTGCCAACACTTAGATTAATCGCTAAAAAGGTGTTATCTTTTGCACCGGTCTTTGTCCAGGCACTTCCACCGCATAAAGGCGCTTGTCCGCCTATAAAATTGTTAGAGATGGTGAACCCGTTCCCGGCGGCGTTGTTGATATAGATGCCGGTAAATATCGTGGTTAAGGCATTTGTAGGAACAAACGATGCTGTTTCATACAGGCTGTTGCCGGTGATGGTGCAGGTAGTCGTGTTGCCACCCAGCAATATACCGTTAGAGGCAGTCGACCTGTTCAGAAAATTGTAGATGTTGTTGTTGCTGATGGTCAGGTTATCATTTTCAAAACCTGCCGTACCTATCGAACAAACGGCATTGAGCGGCCGGTTGATATCCGTTGAACTGGTGATGTTGTTGTTGTCAATCGTGTTGTTGTCATTCCCGGTAACCGTTCCTGTCGAAAAGAGTATGATTCCCGAAGCACCACTCGTTTCAGAACCGCTGATGGTACAGTATTCCACCAGGTTGCCCGCTGCATCGTTCACAAAACGAAGGGCGGAAGTCGTTGCTGCATTCGAATTACTGGTATTGGAGATGGTGAGGCTCTTAGTGGATCCTGCTTCATTGACCCGCCCATCCATGATCACATTGTCAGCTCCGTTCAGGTCGATCAATGGGGCAGACAGATTTCCACTGATAGTCACCCCCGAAACCGTTGGATAAATCACCACTGAGGAATAGGACGAAGTGCCATTATAACCGTTTTGGTAAAGAATGGCAGAAGCGCCTTCGGTGGTATTGCCTGTAAGCTGCAAGGTGACGACCCCGGTAAGCGTGCCGGCATTGATGGCATCAAAGGCCGATTTCAGGGTGGAGTAATCAGCACCGGTAGTACCTACGGTTTTAGTGGCATCGGCAAAGACACGGGGAAGAAAAGCAATCAACAGAAATAACGGGAGTAGAAATAACTTCATAAATTAATCCTTTTCACACTTCTATATTGACAACTCAACGCACAGGATTGCCCCATGATTTTTTTGTCATCACACTACGTTCATCTGCCTTGTCTGGGCAGAAAATTTAATACCGGATCATTTTTCAGATTATTACTTCCACGAGAAGGTAACGAAAAGTGATAATGCCTTGGAGGCATAAGGAATAAACAGGCCGTAAAATTACTTCTTTATATTTAAATTACGATTGAAAACAACTTTTAATTTTTCGTATATTTATTTAAATTTTATGGATATCTGTCCTTATTAGTCATTTTATCGGGTTCATTCTCCGATAAGGTTATCCATCAAGGCGGATGACTTGTACA
>CAIYOZ010000224.1 GCA_903927945.1 uncultured Bacteroidales bacterium
GATTCTTACTTTTCCATCAACTGCACCTTGAGAAATGATTAAGTTGACTGGTTGATTAAGTTGACTGGTTGATTAAGTTGACTGGTTGATTAAGTTGACTGGTTGATTATGTTGATTAAGTTGACTGGTTGATTATGTTAATTGGTTAATTGGTTGATTATGTTTGATGTTATTGGTTTTTCTATAAACTATTAACTATAAACTGCCTACTAAATTCCTGCCTACTTACTACAACAGTCGTGTTTGCAAATGTACACAATATCTTTTAAATACCATCATAATACCTACATATTACCTATCTATTTAAATACGTATTGAATAGGTATTATGAACGTTTTATGTACGTATTGTATACGTATTGTCTTAAGACAATTTCATGTGAAAGGCATGAACTATTATTCAACAATAGTACCAGAAACCTTTAGGGAGTATTCTCAAAAGGATAATATTAAGAAAATATGCTGTAAAACATGTTTAAAAAATTAAATGTAATTATTTGGGGATATACTATAAATAATCTGTAATTTTGTTGCGTTAACAAATTAACGGATTGAATACTATCATACTGAAAAAATATGCATACAAAAAAAGCCCTTGCATTAGCTAACTTTATAACTCTTGCTTATGAGGCATTTGGAAAAGTCTATCGGCAGGAGGTTGCTGACAAAAAAGAATTAGATAGCTACAAACGAAAATATTCAGAGGATAATTTCGTTTATAAATATGATGAATTTGAAGAAGAATTGAATGATAATACTGATGAATATCAAAAGTTAGATACGATTTATGCCTATTTGATATGTCATTTTGAATTATTTCTAAACTGGAATCCATTTAACAAGTTGGAAGAAAAACGAATTATCAAACAAGGATATGAAGTGTCATTCTTAATTAAACTAAAATCGAACATTGAAATCTATACTCATTGCATTTCCAATTTATGTTTCACCGATATTGAAGGGAAACCGAACCAACCATTATTAGACTTTTTTAATGACAGACTTTCAATTATAGATACAGATGGCAGTTTTGAAACCATTCCCCAAATAAACAAATCAGAGAATGTGGGAGAAATAAAACCTCCGATAGATGATCGGTTTATTTCTGAGAATATAATATCTGAATGTGCAGCCATAGGGATTGATACCTTCTCAAAAATAGGTTTACTAAATGATAGAATGTTTGACTTCAAACAATGGCAAATAAGATTTGATATTAAAGAAAGTGCCTCAAAAGATTTTTCCAATAAATCGTTATTCAAATATAGCCCGGTATATTATCCCAATTTCGAATTACTTTGCAACAATGAACTTGCGCGTTTAAACAAAAAGCTCGAAATAGAACAAATAGCTTTGACTCATAAAGCTTTTGAAAACAATTCTATGCTGAGCCAGGAAGACAATCCATCCTTTGATTTTACATGGACAGACAGTGGTACGGATCTGCTGGAGCTAGTGGCAGCACTCTATAAAAAAGGATCGATACAACGAAAAGATGGAAAAATCACCAATCGCACCGAATTAGTCAAATTCTTTTGTCAGTTATTTGATTTGCAGATTAAGGATGTGGAAGGCACACTCTCCAAAGCTACCGGTAGGAAAATGAATATAACACCTTTTTTAGATGGGTTGAAACTGGCGTTTGAAAATTATGGAGTTGAAAAAGAGGAAAAACAGCGGAAAAGGAAATAGCAGGATTGGGAAAACCTTTCGTCGTCAGAAGTTTGCTCAATCTATGGCTAAAAACCTTTCGTCGTCCGAAGGTCACGAAAGCGTTTTCTTCAAGAAACTAGAGAAAGAAAACGCTTTAAGGTACTGCGTACGCTTAAAGGTTTGGATGGGAAAAGATGTGGACAACTAAGGTACTGCTTAACCTATTGAGAGGGCGACTAAGACTTATTCTTTATCCTGGAGTCGCACTCTCAACAAAGATGTCGCCCTCCCACTTGCTAAAAATGAAACAAATTGAATGCTTAGGAGTGGTTGTACGACTAAAGGTGCCGGAGAAAACCTTTTGGAGTGCGAAGCTCCCAAAAGTGTTTCTGAATTGTGAATTTCAAACAAGCAGACATCATTTATAACTAGTTAATAATATGAATGTTGACGAATAATATATTCTCTAGTGGAATAATTTTGATTGTTGTTTCACAATTGAAAATGTTGGATTTTGAACCAGATGGAGTTTAAAACATTATCTTTGCAATCAAAATTAGGTTGTTATGTTTTATTACCGTAGAAAAATAATACTGGCGTTGTTGCAGAAGTTTGATGGAGAGCTATTGTCGACGCCATTGCAGAAATACCTGTTCCTGGTAACCCGTTTGCAAAAAGATAAAGCGTTTGATTTTATTCCCTATAAGTATGGATGTTATTCGTTGCAGGCCAATCATGATTTAACGGTGTTGGAAAAAATGGGGTATGTGACGAGGGAACAGAAAAAGAATGCCATATCGTGGAAATTGGTGAGTACCGATGATTTCATGGGTGCGATTAAAAAGGAAGATTTGTCGTGCCTGAATAATGTCCATCGTACTTTTAGCGACTATTGCACCAATGATTTGATTAAACACACGTATCTGAATTACCCTTTTTGGGCTATAAATAGTACCATACTCAACAATATATTAAGCGAAGAAGAACGCACAAAGGTATTGCAGCAAAAGAAACAATCGGATGAAAACAGGCTGTTTACGATAGGCTACGAAGGTGTGTCGTTGGAGATGTATATTAACAAGCTTATCCTGAATGACATAAAAGTATTGTGTGATGTGCGCAAAAATTCGTATAGCCAGAAGTGGGGATTTTCGAAAGCTACATTGCAGGATGCTTGCGAAAAGGCAGGCATCAAGTTTATACATATTCCGCAACTGGGCATTGAATCGGACGAACGCCGGGAGTTGAATGTGCTTTCCGATTACAAACGGTTATTTGCCAGTTATGATGCAACTACGCTGGTTGAAAATGATAAATACCTCCTGGAATTAGCCGGAATTGTCAGTACGAATCATCGCGTTGCTTTAACCTGTTTTGAAAAAGATGTACAGATGTGCCACCGTGGTGTAGTTGCTTCAAAATTAATGACCCTCGAATCGTTAAAATCATTTACCCGAAAAGACTTGTAATATGCCACGACTAAAAGTCCTGCTGACAGTAACCACTTATCCTCTGCCTTCACATAGCTATGATGAGCTGGTCTGCACAGCCGGTATTTTAGAAGATGGTTCCTGGATTCGGATATATCCCATGCCCCTAAGTTTCCTGAAGGAACAAAAAATAAACGGCAACATAACAGTTACTAAATATACCTGGATTGAGTTGAATCTGAGGCGTCGTGATGATACTGATTTTCGTCCTGAAAGTCACTCACCGGTTGATTACGAGTTTAAGGATTTAAAAATACTCGAACATTTAGATACTAAAAACTTTTGGGCTAAAAGAAAAGAGTTTTGCCTTAGAAACGTTTATACCAATCTTACCAGGCTCATTGAAGATTCAAAAGCCCCACAGAATAAATCATTAGCTACATTTAAGCCAACAAAAATCATTGATTTAGTTATTGAAAAAGATGAGCGTGAATGGAAAGACACCTGGAAAGCCAAATTTATACAATATCAACTGAATTTTGATAACCCGGAAGATACGATTATAAGAAGTATACCCAACAAAGTACCGTATCGGTTTTCGTATAAATTTATGGACGATGATGGTCGCATAAGTACTTTAATGATTGAAGACTGGGAGATTGAACAACTTTACTGGCACTCATTACGAAGTAGTGAGTCCAAAAGTGAAGAGGAAGCCTGTAGATTGGTTAAACATAAGTATTTTGACACCTTTACGACAAAACATGATATTTATCTTTTCTTGGGTAGCCAACGATCCATGCATATAAAAAGGTACTATAATCCATTTGTCATTATTGGTGTCTTTTATCCGCTAAAAGATATGGCAAATGAAAATCAGCTAACTCTATTGTTTTAAAATACGGATAACTTTAAAACATCCCATCCGATTTGAACCTCGGTATCTCACCATTATTAGAATAGTTACTTCGTACGCTTAAAGGTTTGGAAAGTGTCTATTAAGAGACCACTTAAACCTTTCGTCGTCTAAGGTCACGAAAGCGTTTTCTTCATGAAACTAAAGAAAACGCTTTAAGGTACTTCGTACGCTTAAAGGTTTGGATAAAAAATTGAAAGATACCGCTTATCTATTGAGAGGGTGACTAAGACTTATTGCACTAGATGTCGCCCTCCCACTTGCCCATATATGAACTATGTTGAATGCTTAAACAGTGGGAGTGCGACTAAGATCACCGCTTAACCTATTGATAGGGCGACAAAGACTTATTCTTCTTACTGGAGTCGCACTAGATATCGCCCTCCCACTTGCCCATATATGAACTATGTTGAATGCTTAAACATTGGGAGTGCGACTCAGATCACTTAAACTATTGAGAGGGTGACTCAGATCACCACTTAACCTATTGAGAGGGGACTAAGATCACCGCTTAACCTATTGAGAGGGCGACTAAGACTTATTCTTCATACTGTAGTCGCACTCTCAAACCCCAAAGGCTGGATAAAACTGACCCTAATTTATGCCATCAATAGTTCAATAGTACCTCTAACATACCATATACTGGCATTTAACGCCAAATTCGGCCCTTTACAATTATCTAGATATCAAGCATGTAAAAATTATCTTATACCAGTGGTATTGCAAGTGGCATAATGATTTTTGGACGGTGCATTATGTTTGCATCGTCAAACTGAGATAAGAGCTCGTATCCTAATTTGGCAAAATTATTCACAATTATTTAATTTTAAAAAATTATCATTATGAGTTTATCTCAAAATCCCCTCACGGGGCAGATGCACAAATCGATGGCAAATTTTGTGACTACCGTTTACAGGGGTCAAAATGTCATTCGTGCAAAAGTTTTTATGCCACGCAATGTGAATTCAGCTGCTCAGCAACTTCAACGGGCAAGTTTTAAACTGGTCGTGGATTTGTATGAATCCTTTGGTGGATTGGTTGAAGAGAGTTTTCCCAAACGGTTGATGATTTATTCACCCTTCAATGCGTTTATGAAAGCCAATTTACCGGCAGCCATTGATAAATCGGGTGGTACCCCGGTGATCGATTACAGCAAGGTGATTGCTTCATCCGGTTCCATACCCAAGGTAATTATCAAAAGCGCTGTCATTGGTGCCGCAGGTATTACAGTGAGTTATGCCTCAAACACCAAGGTTCCAAAAGTGACGGCAAGTGATCAGATAATTCTGTTCGCCGTTACCAAATCGGGGGAAGTTGAAGTTGCCCGGCAGGTGCGTGGTATCCAGACATTGACCGATATCGTGCTTCCATATCCCGGAATTACGTTGGCTGATGTGGAATGTTGCTACTTGTTTGCATTAAGTGAAGATGGAAAAAATGCATCCGATTCAACGTATGTTGAAATCGTTTAGTATTCACCATGATCAGTTAATTGTGATCGGTTAAGTACAGAGTTAGCCATGAATAGTTGAGAGATTATTCATGGCTTTAATAAGCACAAGTTCATTTTCATGAAAGTGATTGTAAAACAGGAAAAATAGAGTAAGACATTATTTATTAAGGAATAATTGTTTAAGTAAGAGAACAAAATAATGTCCTTTTTATAAATTGAAAATTAAGATAAGATTAGAACGCGGATAAACGCTGATTTAGCGGATTAATACGGATTTGAATTCCAATAAATTGGAATGATTCAGAGATGGAAGTGTTTATCATTCATACTTGTATGATAAAATCCGTATTCAAAATCCGTTATAATATCCTTATCAGCGTAAATCCGCTCTATCCGTGGGAATCCGCGTGCTATTCTTTATTCAAATAGACAATATATTGTTCTCATTACTTGGTTAAAATTAAATCAAAATTATTATGAAAAAAATACAGAGAGATCAATTTAAAAGCTCAATTCCGTTAGCATTAGGGAACTTACGTGGATCGATGTCCGATTATGTATGTTATACACTTAACGGTGAAACGGTTGTTCGTTCTAAACCCGTAAACACCACGAATGCAGCATCCGAAACCCAAGTGGCAAATCGAGAAGGATTTAAACTCATTACCAGCACGTATAAAATCTTTAAGGAAATCGTCGCCTTTAGCTTCCCGAATCGTTCAAAAGGGTGGAGTCCTTTCAATGCATTTATGACCGCCAATTTTCCAACTGCCATTGACAAATCAGGTACAGCACCTGTCATTGATTACAGTAAGCTGACGGTCTCCGGGGGTTTTCTCCCCCAGGTAACAGTTAAGTGTGCTATAGCAGATGAAACCGGCATTACAATCATTTATAAAACGGATCTATTCATTTCACTTGTTTTTGTAGTTGATCAGATAGTGGCAGTCGCAAAATTAAAAACGGGAGAATTAATTTATGCAAAGCAATTTCGTGGCAAGGTTGAGTTAGCTTCTATTTTTATTCCCTTGCAGGGTATCCATCCGGATGAAGTGGAATGTTGCTACGTGTTTGTATTGAACTCAGAAGGAAGAAATGCTTCGAAATCGACGTATGTGGAGGTTCACCCCAAGCCCTCACGATAAAATCGTGATAAATTCAGGGGATGTTTCATCGAGTAAATAGGGAATTCCCGCCTTCTCACTACAAGTTGATTCAACCTATAATTTACAATAACAAAGGACTCTCCCAAAAACATTAGATGTTTTCAGGAGAGTCTACAAGATTAAAAGAAGAATTTAGTTCTACAGATTACCCACCTTTCTCAATATGTCTGAGGGTATTGCATTTTTATTCACCATCACAGAAATTGTTTTCAGAAGCAGGTATTCTTTTGACATATACATATAACCGCCACAGTTTTTGGCATCCGATGAGTTTTTGATGATATAATATTTATTCCCTTTCTCGTTCTCAGCCAGACCAATGATATGCATGTTATGAACATCTTCAGTAGTTCTATTATCAAAAGCAGTTTGCCTCAATTGTTGTGTGACATTTTTAATACTATCATTCAAAGTGGCAAAACCGTCATTATAGCCTTCATAAATATCACCGTCCCAACAGACAGAGTAATTATTTAGCAATGCATGATCAATGACATTTATAAAATCAGCAAGAGGAAGGTTTAAGTACGAGTTATTATTCCAGTTAGATTGAATCTCCAGGACAAACTTTGAATAATAAGGATGATGACTGAATGAAGTGATTTCGACATAATCATCAGGGTTGATTCCAATCTTTTCCCTTGCAAAAGATATTGGAGTATATTCTTTTTGTTGATAAATAAACTTTTCAGGGACTTTTCCCAGGGTGTTCGATAAAATTCTTTCTATTTCTTTTCTATAACCCTGCGTCGCCATAGTCCCCCTTCCGGAACTTACATAGTATTTTACCTTATCCAGTAAGGAATCATTCATGTCATTATGGTCATGCAGGATCGCTGAATTAAGTTTTCCTGAATAAACACTTTCGGGGACGGCTCCATATTCCTTAAATGCCCTTAGCACACTGAATGTCAAATCACCTTCGGTAAAATCCATTTTTCCATTCATTCGGATATATTTCTCAGCCTTATCAATGTAAGTTGGAATGACAAAAAACATGGGTGATAGAACAATGGGTTCTTTCCCTAGCCTTATGGCTTCAGTTTCAATAAATGAAGTGGTAGCATAACTCCAGCAAGCACCGGTTAATTGCTGGTCCTTGAGGGGTGTGCTTTTTATTAAATTTACAATTTTATATCCCTTGATTTTAGGCGTACTGTTAGTTTTTAGAGTAAATACAAAATTAGTAGGTCTCAGTCTCAAGGCCATATTGCCCCCCCAAACCCCATCGACAACCGAATCACCTGGATTGATCAACCCCTTAAAAATAATGCCGGCATTGAGGGACTTTGAAACATCAGCAAAAATACTGTCTTTTGTGATCCATACTTTATCGATGCGAAGATCTTTTAAGCCTTGATCAGGACAATCAATATAACCACGGATGGAGTTGTTTGTATAATTGAATCGAAAAATTACACGCATTGAAAAGTCTTTAGTCGTCACCCGTCCCATCCACGAACCCGACATTCTTATTGGGTTATCATTTTGTCCATAGAGCAAGGAACTGACAAATAAGAGAATGACAAAAATAGAATTTTTGGTTTTCATAAAATAATCTTTTTAGCTTTATCATATCAACGTGAAATTTTTATTCAGTCATGAGTCATCAATTATCTTTAATTACATTATCCGGCAAATTAATGATATTCAAATAGAAACATTCCTTCAAAGGCTAAATCTTTGTAATCATGATAGCGTTTCCACCACCCGGAGCCAAAATCAATGGGATTGTTGAATTTGAATTAACTTCCAGTTCTTCAATATCTACCGGATAAGGATTTGTCCGGTAATCAGCCAGTCTGCCATCTTTAAATACTTTTGCTTTGTACTTTGTATTCTTATCCAGGAAAGAAAGCGACAAACTCAGTTTCCGGGCATTCTCATCCGTGATGCTTCCCACAAACCAGTTGTCGGATTGTCTGTCCTTACGTGCTACGATCAGGTAATCACCAATTATTGCTTGGGGTATTACCGTCTTACTCCAGTTTGTGGGACAAGAAGTGATGAATTCAAAAGCAGGATTCCCTTCATAATTCTCTATCATATCCGATGCCATTTGAATCGGGCTAAAGAGTACCACTGACAGAGCCAATTGTTTCGCCAGGGTGGTATGCACATGAGTCTTTGGTAAAGCCGGATTTTCAAATTTGAAAGTGCCTGGTGTAAAATCCATGGGTCCGGCCAGTCCTCTGGTAAATGGGATTATGGTAGTATGTTCAGGGGGATTCCCACCATCAGGTGACCATGCATCATATTCCTGGCCACGAACCCCTTCCTGTGACATCAGATTCGGGTATGTGCGCTGCAATCCGGTTGGCATCATAGGTTCGTGATTGTCAATCATAATTTTGTACCGTGCAGCCGTTTCAATGACTTTTCGGTAATGACGAACGCCGTACTGACTGGCATGTTGTTCTTTATGATCCAAAAGAGGATTGACATATCCCGTTTTGACTGTACTAATTCCATATTTTGAATAAAAGGTAAAGGCACTGTCAAGTTGCATTTCATAATTTTTTGAAGCTCCACCAGTTTCATTATGACCAATTAACTTGACGCGTTTTATTGCTGCATACTCCGATATTTTCAGGATGTCAAAATCAGGATAAGGTTTTGTGAAATTAAACTGATCACCATTTGCCGACCAATCTCCATCCCAACCCACATTCCAACCTTCCACCAATACACCCGAGAAACCATGTTTAGCAGCAAAATCAATATAGCGCATCGTATTCGCTGTCGTTGCACCATGTTTTGGTCCCTGCGCCCAGGTATAGGCTCCCATATGCATTCCCCACCAAATCCCGATATATCGTCCGGGGTGAATCCATGAAGTATCAGTGATTTTTGAAGGTTCGTTCAGGTTCAGCATCAATCTCGAGAGCATTAAGCCACCGGGGTTTCGGGCAATGACAATTGTCCTCCAGGGGCTTTTAAAAGGTGTTTTTGCAAATACCTTTTCTCCGGTTGACCAGGGTGTTAAATCTGCTTTCAATGTAGATGATCCCTGTATGGTGGTCAGGTTTAGGCCGGCATAATCTGTCAGGTTTGCTTCGTGTATTGTTAAGTATAAACTGTCATTCACTTCCATGGTTAAGGGAGTTGAAACGGTATCCAGGCTGGTAATCGGAGCTTTCTTATAGAGGTGTTCAAAATAATTAGTGTGGTTTGTAGGTATGGACCACGTTTGAGGATTTCCTACCAATGCAAATTCGGTTCGTTCATCCATAATAACGAAATTATTCAGATTTGGTTGTTTTGGAAACTCATATCTGAATCCAACACCATCATTGAATACCCGGAATATGATGGACATTAACCGCTTTTGACCACTTTTCTCTCCGATATGAAGAACCATTTCGTGATACGTGTTATCAATGGTAGTTTCTTCCCCCCAAGGCTGAGTCCACTTCTCACTGAACGATCTAAATTCGGTGTCATTAAGCGTAAAATCTTTATTAAAAGAATCGTTCCCTTTGAGAATAAAACCCAGAAATGATTTTTCAATAATCCTTTTATTCCCTTTTTCAACCAAATAATATGGTTTTCCTTCTTCAATACCAGCTTCGACTTTTATTTTTCCGTCAGGCGAAGTAACGATGGCCCTATTTTCCCGGGCACAGGAGAACGTACCCAGTAATAAGAAGGTGAAAATTAAATAATTTA
>CAIYOZ010000225.1 GCA_903927945.1 uncultured Bacteroidales bacterium
GACTATTAGAATTGGCTTTAGCCAAATGTATTTATTATTTTGGCTAAAGCCCATCATGTTTCTATACTTTCATCCGGCAGCTAAAACAACCGTCAATTGAGACCTAACATAACACTAGTATCTTCTTAAATGAGAGCATAGTTATATGTTTATTATTTTGATTGTTAGGTAATCTTAATTAAAGATATTCATTTATTCCCTTGCTCTTTGCCAGTATACCGTCATTATTACATTCTCCATTCTCTTTCGCATGACAGAACTGCACTGGAATACTGTCTCCGAATGATCATATCTTGAATGCCATTACACCCATTTAAATTATTTTTCATAAAAAGGAAACATATTTGCAAGTAATACGTCTTTTTAACGTGAAAAACATTTAATCGTTAATCACTTATCACTTATCACTTATCACTAATCACTAATCACTTCTTTTATGAACTTTAAATCACTACTTTTAATTTTTGTATCCCTGTTGGCCGGCATTTGTTTTGTAGCAGCGGGTGACTTACCTTCTTTCAGGGTCGACATTAATAAGGTTGGCCGCACCGTGGCAGAAGGCAATAATACCAATTTCATTCCCTGGACCTTTGCCAGCACGAATGTTGTAAAAGATACTCTTGTGAATTCTTCTTTCTTATCTGATACCGTGGTAGTCCAATTGAGAGGACTTACCTTGAATAATACTGATACCATCGTGTGGAACAATTATTATAAAGCGGGAATTACGAGTACTACCGTTACCAATGATGCCAAACTCACGTTGGACGGTGGATTCTCCAGGGTAATCGAGATGACGCTTCATGGACTTCCTGCCGGACAAAATACCCTCCTTACCTACCATAATAATGTGGATGCAGCCACTGCCTGGACCTACAATCCCATTCGGATACTGGTTGATGGAAAAGTAGTCGTGGATTATTTAATGCCCACGGTACGCGAACTGGTCATGGCAAATGTCCCGGTAAGTTATCTGACATTTAATGTAGAAGCAGGTAAAGATGTAGTGATCCGTTTCGAACCTATCGTTATCGCCGGTACCGGTACGCTGAAACCCTTTAACTGTGTTCCGTTGAATGGTTTCGAAATCAATACCCCGAACTCCCTGCACCAGGCTTTTACTCCCTATCCAAACGATCGGGATGAACATGTGGATGGTGATGCAGGAAGCATTACTATGAAATGGAGTAAAGCAGCAACAGCCGTTACCCACAATTTGTATTTTGGTACCGATTCGGCAACAGTAGCCAACGCAACAACTGCCTCCGGAGCATTTGTGGGAAATAAAAGCCTGAAAGATACTACCTATACAGTCAACGTGTATGATATGAACAAGTACTATTGGCGTGTGGACGAATTGACTTCCGACGGAACAATCACCAAAGGAAATACCTGGTACTACAGGGCCCGGCATCTGGCATTTCCAGGCGCCGAAGGATATGGTCGTTTTGCCATGGGTGGGCGTGGAGGAATAGTCGTTCACGTAACCAACCTGAATGACGATGGTATTGGCAGTTTCCGTCAGGCTGTCACAGGAAACAGTGGACAACCGCGTACCGTGATATTTGATGTTTCAGGTATCATCCGACTGAACTCCCGGCTTGTCATGGGAACCAATATCACCGTTGCCGGACAAACAGCTCCCGGAAAGGGTATTTGTTTTCGGGCTGCACCAGTAGGGGTCAGCAACGATTGTATTTGCCGGTTTGTAAGGTTGCGCCTGGGTGGTGGAGCAACCTATGATGGTATGGGAATGGCGGGAGTAAATTATGGTATCATGGATCATTGCTCCATCGGATGGACTATCGACGAAGCCTTTAGTTCACGGAATGCCAAAAACATTACGCTCCAACGCACCATGATTTCGGAAGCATTGAATGTTGCCGGTCATCAGAATTATCCTGCCGGTACGGCACATGGGTATGCCGGAAGTATTGGCGGTAATTGCGGAACATTCCATCATAATCTGTTGGCACACAACGAAGGTCGTAACTGGAGTCTGGCCGGCGGACTGGATGGGAATGGATATTATGCCGGAAAGCTTGACATTTTTAATATGGTGGTTTATAATTATGGGGGACGTGCGACCGATGGTGGTGTTGCCCAGGGAAATTTCTATAATAACTACTACAAGAAAGGTCCTGCTACTTCGATCGATTTTATTTTTAATGCTCAGCTCGAGGGTACCGGAAACGGGTCGCAAAGCTATTATTATTCGGGGAATATCAAAGCAAATCAGAACGGAACCTATGCTTGCGACGGGACCGATAACACCTGTGGACGCAAGTATTCACTATCCGGCTCACAAGTGCTGAACTGGACTGTATTTGTCGATCAACCCTATTTCCCATCGTATGCAACCATCGAGACGGCAGCAAATGCGTATAAATCAGTTTTATCCGATGTAGGGTGCACCATGCCTGTACTGGACAATCACGATAAACGTATCGTGAGGGAAACTCAGAATGGCACCTACACGTATGTGGGTAGTATTTCGGGAAAGAAAGGCCTGATTGATAACGAAGCTGATGCCGGAGGATACGAAGACTATGGAAATGTAACCCGTGCAGCTGATTTTGATACGGATGGCGATGGATTGCCCGATTGGTGGGAAAATCTATACGGTACAAATCCTAGATCAGCTGTCGGGGATTTCTCTGATGCCAATGCCGATCCCGATAAGGACGGATATACGGCCCTGGAGGATTACCTGGAATGGATGTCGGTGCCGCATAATTATATTTCAGCAACAGCGCCTAAAGACACGGTAAATCTGGCACGATTGTCCGTTGGATATACCAAAACACCCGCCTATTCATTGACAAACAGCATTAACGGGATCAATGTTGCATTCAAGGACAGCAATGCCATCATCACCGCTCCTTCTGCCACCCGAGGCATTTATTATCTGTATTTCAAAACTACCGATTCGGAGGGTTCCTCGATAACCCGGAAAGTGGGTGTTTGTGTTGGAACCTCAGAACTAACGGCTGTTCGGGAAGTATCAGAGTCCGACAACTCTATCAAAATCTATCCGACGGTATTTGAAAACCAGCTTACTGTAACAACTACAAATATCGATTCAAAAGCCATTGTTGTCAATCTAGAAAATTTGCTAGGACAAGTGATTTTGCAACATAAATATGAATTGCAACTGGGAACGAATACGATCACGTTGAACTATCCGGCTTCCCTGGCACAGCAACTCTATATCGTAGAAATAAAAGATGCCCTGAGTGGCAAGAAACTGGCTTATAAAAAGGTAGTGAAAAAATAAACGGTATCCGAAAAATAGATTCAAAAAGCCCATGGAGCAGATTTAAATTCTGTTTCTATGGGCTTTTTAATTTAGTTCAAAAAAATAGAGACGGTTCAGTTTTCAGGAGAGTCATCCATCCGGTTTATGAATGTTGTCATCTCGAATTCGATTAAATACGCCGGGTGTTTCTCCTGCCTACCTGTACAGATCCTGCTTAGTAACTCATGGGACGGTCTTTAGACGTTACATACATGTTACATACATATTACATACACGTTACATATACATCACATACCTACGTAGGTATGTGATATCTATGTAATATCTATGTAACTTCAATTTAATTAGTAACTATTTTCTAAAAAGTATTATATGAGTTACTATGGAGCATCGCAGGAGGAAGAGTAGGTTTAGAAAAAACAATGTTAGATAATGCATTTTAATTATTCATGACCAAAAATTTGTTTTTGCGGTGAAAAAGTCGTAGTTTTACCGCAAAATATGCAGTGGAAATTATGTACATACACGAAAGAGAAAACTGGTATAATTTTGTTTGGGATAACGAATCAATAATGCCCAACTTAGCCTCAGTAAGACATTTGCAAGGGAAAATGCTGGGACATATGGAAAGTTTGGGTTTTGACCTAATCGAACGTGCTACATTAGAATCTCTGATACTGGACGTTATCGATACTTCTAAAATCGAGGGCGAATACCTTAGCCCTGAACTTGTTCGTTCTTCTATTGCCCGAAAACTGGGTATTGAAGGTGCGGAATTTGTAAATACTCCACGAAATATAGAAGGCGTCGTGGATATTCTGTTGGATGCTACACAAAATTATGACCAACCTCTTACATACGAAAGACTTATGGGTTGGCACCATTCGCTCTTTGAATCGGGTTACAGTGGGCTCGTAAAGATTGATGCCGGTCGTTTTCGTTCATCGGGTATGAAAGTCGTTTCAGGTGCATTTGGAAGGGAAAAAGTTCATTTTGAAGCACCCGCTCCTGAGAGAGTTCCTCAAGAAATGGAAGTGTTTCTAAATTGGCTGAACAATAAGAATCACCTGGATTCAGTCTTGAAATCAGCGATTTCACACTTTTGGTTTGTGACCATTCACCCTTTTGATGATGGCAATGGACGACTTGCCCGAGCCATCATGGACAAGTTTCTGGCTCAAAGCGAAGGAAGTAAGATCAGGTTTTACAGTATGTCCAACCAGATTTTTAAAGAACATAAGCGGTACAATGAAATTATCGAAAAAACACAGAAAGGTACCAGCGACATTACGCAATATTTAGTATGGTTTTTAGACTGTTTTGAAAGGGCATTGTTATCGAGCGAAAAGAATTTGGAAATCATTTTGGATAAAGCCCGTTTTTGGGACAGACATAAATTCACTACTATCAACGACCGACAACGACAAATGATTAATTATTTATACGACAATTACGATAAAGAACTTGGGTTTTTGCGAACTTCAACTTATGCCAAACTTGCTAATTGTTCCACCGATACAGCGTTGCGTGATTTACAGGATTTAGTGGCAAAGGAAATCTTAAAATCAGAGGATAGTGGAAAGAAAACAAATTACCTTTTGAATAGCCCTAAAAATATAAGAATACCGAAGTTGTCTTCTTCAGATTAGTCACAAGCTACAAAGAACAGGGTAGATTTACTTTTAGATGCGACTGAAGCAGATAGGTTTAAAATACCAACCTCATTGTTTTATGATCATGAAACTTTAGTGTCGAGTTCTTTTGTCCACTTATGGGTGGTAGAGGCTAGTTTCAATATCCCGGGATTGTGGGCGATGTATTGATGGGCAGCTTCATAGCCGCACTGATAGATGGCTTCGTAGGCATCGAAACTAAACTCGTTATACTTTTCGATGGCCTGGGGTTCAATCAGAAAGCGGCATAGTTTGTGGCCCGGCCTGGAATTGTTTTGTGTCATAGCACGTAAGGCGAAAGTCAGCGAATCAATGGGTTTGTTCAATTCAGAAGGCACTCTATGGGGGATGACGTTGACTCCAATGATATTCGAACAATAGCGAATGGCCTGGGCAGGCATGTTATTCATGAGTCCGCCATCCACATAGTAGATATCCCCTTCCTTGACAGTTTCGAATACCCCGGGAACACTGGCGGAGGCGGATACCCACTTGTCCAAATCATTGCCTGAATCAATGATCTCCCATTCAGCGGTGTTCAGGTTGGCCACACAAATGTGCATTTTCTTTTTAAGGCTTTCGAAACTGTTTTGAGGAATCAGTTCTTTGATCAGGGTGCGCAACAGTTGGTGGGAAGATACGCCCGATTTGAAGAACGTAGGGCGAAAGGTCATTATTTTAGTGATTTTATAGAGTTTATCATCCTTGATCATTCTCATGATGTCGGTTGGGGAATAGCCTGCTGCATAAAAAGTACCCACTATGGCACCCATGCTCGATCCGGCAATGTCGGTGGGAAAGATACCGTTTTCCTCCAGTGCCTGGATCACGCCAATATGTGCAATTCCCAATGCCCCGCCGCCACTTAAGCATAATCCCAATGAATCGTTCCGGGTTGAGAAATAAAATAATTCTTTCATCGTTTTCATAAGGACTTCAGTTTTCAGGGTTAAATTCGTCTATACGTACAGACTCTATTGTTAATGGAATAAAAATAATTAGCTTAAAATACCTAAAGAGAATAAATTGATCTATTTTTGTAAGAAAATCAATTCACAACACATAGTCACGTAAATAAAAAATAAAGATACGACAATAATTAGTTAATTGGTTAATTAAGTTGATTGGTTTACTTAACTTTTTGATATTAATCAACTCAATCAATACAATCAACTCAACCAACTTACTCAACTTATTTAACCTAATCAACTAATCAACTAATTAACTTAATCAACATAAACATCATGAAACGGTTCAAACTGATTTTAGTTTTAACAATCTTTACAAATGCATTGTTTGCAAGTCTTCTTTATGATATCACTGATGGCAAATTCAAGGTAAAAGCCTTCGAGATGCCCCATTCGATGAATGATGGCCTGCACTTTACCCAGTTGGTGAACGACAGGGCCATCGTCAGGTATGACTACAAAAGCGGTGCCACAGTGGATACTCTCTTCAGTCTTTTCCGGGTAAAGAATTCGCCTGTAAAGAAAATTACCGGATATGAATTTAGCCCCAATGAAGCCAAAATGCTGGTGTACACCAATGTGAAGAAACGATACCGCAGAACTTTTACGGCTGACTATTATGTGGTGGATGTGAAGCGGAATGAGATGCTGGCACTCTCGGACAACGGATCGCAGGAAGTACCGTTGTTCTCGCCCGATAGCCGGTATGTAGCTTTTGCACGGGATAATAACCTGTTCATGAAGAAACTGGATTATAATACCGAAAGTCCTATCACGACCGATGGACTGGAGGGCAGCATCATCAATGGCACTCCGGATTGGGTGTATGAAGAGGAATTTGGAAAAACCCGTTATTTTGAATGGAGCCCCGACAGTAAACTGCTTGCCTTTGTCAAATTTGATGAATCAAAGGTTCCGTTGTACTCTTTTATTCAATACAAAGACGAATTGGCCGACAAGGATAAAATTACCTTATATCCCGGAGTTGTTCAGTTCAAATATCCGAAAGCCGGTGAGAATAATTCGAAAGTAAGCGTTTGCGTGTATGATGATTATTATAAAAACGTCAAAACAATGAAGCTCCAGGATGACCAGGATTATTATGTTCCACGCATTAAATGGACTAATACCATCGACCAGTTGGCGGTATTTAAACTGAACAGAAACCAGAACAGGCTTGAAATGTTACTGGCGAACGGACGTTCCACCCTGACTAAGCTGGTGTTGCGTGAAGATGATAAATACTATGTGGATTATGAGAATATCGATTATATTCATTTTACCTCTGATAACCAATATTTTATTGGTGTCAGCGAAAAGGACGGGTTCCGCCATATTTACTTGTACAACATGAACGGCACGGTGGTAAAGCAGCTGACCAAGGGTAACTGGGATGTGACGAATGTGTATGGATATGATGAAGTCAAAAAGGTAGTCTATTATCAATCGGCACAAGTGTCGCCTCTTCAGCGGGATATTTACTCCGTAGACATCAAAGGGAAGATTACCCGCCTGACCGATGGAAAAGGAACTCATACCGGTAGCTTCAACTCGTTGTTGTCTACTTTTGTAGATAATGCCTCCAGCCTGGAAGTGCCGAATACATACACCCTGAGAAACAACTCGGGGTCATCGATTCGCGTGATCGGGAACAATGCCAAACTGGCAGCGACCTTCAAAGCCTTGAATCTGCCGAAGAAAGAGTTCTTCAGTTTTACGACCTCTGAGAATATAAAACTGAACGGCTGGATGGTGAAACCTTTGAATTTTGATCCTTCAAAGAAATATCCCGTGTTGATGGTTCAATACAGTGGGCCTAACTCCCAGGAAGTGCTCGATAAATGGTCGGTGGACTGGGAATATTACCTGGCTACCAAAGATTATGTGGTTGCATGTGTCGATGGACGGGGAACGGGAGCAAGGGGAGCTGAATTCCGCAAATGCACCTATGAACAACTTGGGGTACTGGAAACGAAGGATCAGACGGAAGGAGCCAAATACCTGGGACAACAGACTTTCATCGATAAGGATCGCATAGGCATCTGGGGTTGGAGTTTTGGGGGAAGTATGACGCTGCTGTGCATGAGTACGGGAGAAAAGGTTTTCAAAGCGGGCATATCCGTAGCTCCGGTGACTGATTACCGGTTGTATGACACTGCCTATGCTGAACGTTTTTTACGTCGTCCCCAGGAAGATTCCAAGGGATACGATGCTGCTTCAGCATTGAGCCGTGCCGACAAGTTGCAGGGAAATCTGCTGATCATCCACGGAACAGCTGATGACAACGTGCATACTCAAAACACCATGCTTTATATCGATAAATTGGTGGCTGCCGATAAACAATTCGAAATGCAACTCTATACAGATAAAAATCATAGCCTTTTGGGACAACAAACCCGCCGGCATTTATATACCCGGATGAGTGATTTCCTGTTGAAAAACCTGTAGTAAATATTTATCTGATAAATTTGAATTATTGCAATATATATGTTGTAAAACAGCATTTGAAGCGCATATAAGGCTTGTTTTGCTGTTTTATGTGGAATAAATTGTATTAACTTTGTGGGGTCGAATTTTAAATAAAATAATAATAAAATTTAGTTATTACTTAAAAACATTTTTATGAACGCTGAAAAAAAGAATTACGCATTACCAATTGCAATGATGTTTGCATTGTTTTTTATGATTTCATTTGTAACCGGGCTGCCAAGTCCAATGGGAGTGATTGTTGCAAAACAATTTGGAGCCTCTAACTTTGAATCGCAGTTAGGCTTTCTCGCTAATTTTCTGGCATATGCCTTTATGGGAATTCCAGCAGGTATCATGCTGAAGAAATTCGGATACAAGAAAACAGCGTTAGCTGCTATTTTAGTAGGTTTTGCAGGAGTAGGCGTTCAGTACCTTTCGGGTGCAGTAGGTAGTTTCTCAGTATACCTGACAGGAGCTTTTATTGCAGGATTCTCCATGTGTATGCTTAATACAGTCGTAAATCCAATGCTCAACACGTTGGGTGGCGGTGGAAACTCCGGAAATAAATTATTACAGTTTGGTGGTTCCATCAACTCAGTGGGTGCAACCATTACCCCCATGTTAGTAGGTTACCTGATGGGAGCCGCTGCAGGACGTACCATTGAAAAAGCAAACCCGGCACTTATCCTCGCCATGGGAATTTTCGCATTGGCATTTGTGGTATTGTTTTTTGTGGATATACCCGAACCTCATATGGAAACGGCTTCAGAAAGGAAAGTGAAACACAAACACAGTCCGCTTTCTTTCCGTCACTTCACCTTAGGGGCTATTGCTATTTTTATCTATGTAGGTATCGAAATTGGAATACCAAGTACCGCTAACCTGTTTATGACAGCTTCAAATGCCGCCAGGAATGCAGGTTTAGGAATGGATGCCACTACAGCCGGAAGTATCGTTGGAGTATATTGGTTGTTAATGTTGGTTGGCCGTTTTACCGGTGCTTCCATCGGATCAAAAGTATCGAGCAAGACCATGATGATTGCAGTTTCATCGTTAGGATTGTTATTTATTTTACTGGCAATTATCTGCCCTATTTCGTTGACGATTACTCTTCCTGTCTTACTGACTCAAGTACCTGTCAGCATTATGTTCCTGGTTTTATGCGGATTATGTACATCCATTATGTGGGGTAGTATCTTCAATCTGGCCGTGGAAGGACTTGGAAAATACACAGCCGCAGCAGCCGGAATCTTTATGGTTATGGTTTGTGGAGGTGGAATAGTACCACTGCTTCAGGGATTTGTTTCCGATCATTTTGGATACATCAATAGTTACTGGGTAATGTTTGTTTGCCTGGGCTACATGTTGTTCTATGGTTTGATTGGATCAAAGAATGTAAATAAAGATATTCCTGTAGAAGCTGAGGTGATTTAAATAAGTTGTAATTAATAATAACTCAAATTATAATTCATATTATGGATAAGCCATATGTAATCGGAATGGATATGGGTGGCACAAATACCGTATTTGGTATTGTAGATGCCCGTGGAACTGTTATTTCAAAAAGCGCTGTTAAAACTTCTACACACTCAGATGTTAATTTGTATATTGATGACATCTATGTGGAATTAAGTAAATTGATCCATGCAGTGGGTGGAATTGAAAAAATAAAAGGCATTGGTGTAGGGGCACCTAATGGAAACTATTACACAGGCAATATTGAGTTTGCACCGAATCTTCCCTGGAAAGGGGTGATCCCATTTGCAAACCTTATGGCCGATAAATTTGGTATCCCAACAGCTTTAACGAATGATGCGAATGCTGCTGCTGAAGGTGAAATGATTTATGGTGCAGCCCGTGGCATGAAGAACTTTATCATGATCACCCTGGGAACAGGTGTTGGAAGTGGTATTGTGATTGATGGCAAGATAGTATATGGTCATGATGGTTTTGCAGGGGAATTAGGCCACGTGATCGTTAAACGTGAAAATGGTCGTTCATGTGGTTGCGGTCGAACAGGATGCCTTGAAGCATACGCTTCAGCTACCGGTGTGGCACGCTCGGCACGCGAAATACTTGAATCGAGTAGCAAAAGCAGTATTTTGAGAAATATTCCATTGGAAGACATCACTTCGAAAGATGTATTTGATGCAGCTTTGGAAGGTGACGAAATTGCCATTGAGATATTCAAATTCACAGGTAAAATACTAGGTGAAGCTTTTGCTGATTTTGTAACATTCAGTGCCCCGGAAGCCATTGTGCTTTTTGGTGGTCTTTCCAAGGCAGGTGATTTGATTATGCACCCGATTGTAGAGAACATGGAGAAAAACCTGCTCAATATATGGAAAGGTAAAGTGAAAGTGTTATTCTCCGAACTTAAAGAAGCGGATGCTGCTGTATTGGGAGCAAGCGCACTGGCGTGGGAAATCTAAATAAAAGAAGTAAGAGGTAAGAGGCAAGAGGTAAGAACCAAATGCATTGAGCTTTGAACATAAATGATGATAAAAAAACCCTTTCCGAATTCGGAAAGGGTTTTTTTATATAAAACTAAAACGGAGACTCTTACTCTAACTCATTTCTCACTCCTCATTTCTCATTCCTTTTTACTTCGTGGAAAATAGTCAGGAAGTTCCGGGGTACGGGAGTTTCAAAGCTGACAACTTCAGTGGTGATGGGATGGTAAAAAGCCAGCAAGCGTGCATGTAGCCCCATTCGGTTGATCGGGCTTGTAGCGCCACCATACTTTTTATCTCCGACAATCGGATGACCTATGCCTTGCATATGCACCCTAATCTGATTCTTACGTCCTGTTTCAAGCTCAATCTCCAGCAAGGTATAGTTTTCATTCGACTTCACCTTGCGGTAATGTGTAATGGCCTGCTGACCTCCGTTGTTGGAGTCGCTTGAATGAATCTTCAGGGATTTTTCATTTTCCGACAGCCAGGTCGTGTTATTTGCGAGATTGAGGTTTCAAAACCATAAGTAACTGCTCAGGCTGAAAAACCC
>CAIYOZ010000226.1 GCA_903927945.1 uncultured Bacteroidales bacterium
ATCATCACAAGACATCTTAGTACGAAATAGCTTTATTGTTTTTTCGTTATATTTAAATCTTCACCTTTAAAGAATTGCCAGTTAACCAGTTGCTCTCAATTACTTTTGAATCGCTGATCACCTTGATTTTGAATAGTTTATTTTTAGGTTTATACTTTCCTGCTGTTTGGGTAATTGTAATGGAAACGACATTCGCTTTCGTTTCGGCATTGAATGACCACAGTGCATATTCCCCTTTCTTGTATCCGAAACCATCGTTAGCATCTTCATATAAGACGCCTGTTGCTTTTCCACTCCCATTTAACGAAACAAGCAATGTGAGCGAATCGGTGGAGTAGGTGGCAGTACTTTGTATCAGGTTGCCAACAGGTACAATCGTGCCTTCTTTCTGCAATACATCAGCCTGGAACTGATCGTATTTACTCTCTTCGCCATTGATGGAGACCACCCGCCAGTTTCCCTTCGGTATCGGACTGTTTTTTGCCCATTTAGGAATAATGAGCAAATTGTCACCTAATAAAAAGTTCTCGTCTACGGTTCGTAGGCTCATATCAGTGATATCTGCAAAGAATGTAGGCCTCATGACCGGCATTCCGGTGGTGGCAGCTTCGTGAAAAAGGGTATAGATATAAGGCATCAGGCGGTAACGCCTGTTGATGGCTGTCCGACAGGTTTTCTCCACTTCGGGTCCAAACGCCCAGGGTTCTTTATCATTCGTTCCCTGACATGCATGGCCCCTGGTAAAAGGGAAGAATACTCCCATAGCCATCCATTGGGCGAAAAGATCCGGTGAAGTGTTTTGTGCAAATCCGCCAATATCCGGACCATTGAATGCCTGTCCGGATAACCCGAGATTCAGTGACATGGGGATGGACATTTTCATATGTTCCACAATGGCTAAATTATCCCCTGTCCAGGTAGCTCCATAGCGTTGGCTGCCCAAATAGCCTGACCGGGAAAGCACAAATGGACGCTTATCAGGATTTGCATTTAAAATCCCTTCCCTGGTGGCGCGAACCATCAACATGCCATAGACATTGTGATACCGTAAATGATTTCCTTCTGGAAGACCACCTCCACCACGATGAATATTATTCTCGGGCATAGTGGTAGTCTTTACCTTGAAAACAGAAGGATCGTTCATGTCATTCCACACGCCGTCGACCCCATTTGCCATAAAGTCTTTGTATAAACCAGCCCACCAGGCACGTGCCCTGGGAATGGTAAAGTCAGGAAACACACAATCCCCGGGCCATACAGGTCCAACAAAATCTTTCCGGGTGACATTCTTTACAAAGTTATCCTGCTTTTCACCTTCATCATATACCGGATAACCCTTCTCCAACTTTACTCCGGGGTCAATCATCCAAACTCCCTTCATCCCACGCTCATGGAGGTAATTATTCATTCCTTTCGGATCAGGGAATTTGGCCTTATCGAAAGTGAATATCTTAAACTTATCCATGTAATCGATATCAAACCAAATCACATCACAGGGTATTTTTCGACTAATGAATCCGTCAGCAATTTCCTTTGCCCTGGAATCGGGTTCGTAGGACCAACGGCACTGCTGGTAACCAAGACTCCACAGTGGCGGCAAATCAATTTTACCTACCAGGTCGGTTAATGCCATCACAACTTCCTGGGGAGTGCTACGTTCAATGACCACTACCCTGAATGCAGGTCCTTCTGATACAAAACGTATGCTATCATTCAGCATCAATTTCTGTTTCCAGGTGTTATCGGCAATGATTCCAAACGAGGTCCCATCTTCCCGGACGCCCAGCACCCAGGGATGTGAGTGATATAACCTGTTTCCGTCGGCACGCTGATAACCCGGGGTATCCGTGTTCCATAAATCAATCGATTTGCCATTGCGAAGCAGCGTTCCTGTAATTTCACCGGTTCCATACAGGCTTACCCCTTTCCCAACAGGAAAGGTAGCAACCGTTTCTTTGCCAGACGTGTAAAATGTTGGTATAAATTTCCAGTCTTTTGGAATGGATCCGATGGGAACGGGTTCTTTCTCAAATGCCAGGGAAGGTAAATTACCGATAGAATCGAAGTTGACCGGATAGAAAACAGCCACTCTATCACCAATGAGTTTCCCCCTGATTCCTGCAAACACCAAGGTTGAGCACAAGAGCAGGACTAAGATCGATTTAATTTTGTACATGTTGATATTATTAAATTTGATCCAAAAATACTATTTTTTAATGAATGGAGCATACTCTTTAAAGATTTTGAAGATATTGTCAGCTTTATTGTCACTACTACGTTGCTAGAATCAAAGATAGAATATCAAAATAGATAACGAAGTAGATTCAATGACTAAACTCCATAAAAAACTCCAGTATATTCTCACGAACGACTGGAGCACAACACTAAATTTTAAGGACATTTATTAAACTAACAATCTCTTTCGACAAGAAAAAGAAATCTTTCCGGTATTGAGGGATAAATTCACCAACAAATAGTACTTTTCTCATCTTGAATGTTTGTTATTCAATTTAAAACGAATAATATACAAAAACAAGGGATAGTAAGCAGCCACACCTCTTTGTGATCATGTGATTGAATCAATTACTTGCAAAAATCTTACTTTTTTAAAAAATACTGTTATATAATTACTGGGAAAAGTTATATAATTCACACATTTTTAACATGATAATACTGGTTGTTTTATTTGCGAAGAAAGCATAAGAGGCAGGAAATTACTAAAAATAAGACATTCACAAATTAATTGTGAATGTCTTTTACATGAGTAGATGTCTGATGGGAATCAAAGCATTATTTTTTTTCGGTACTTAAGCACGACAAAATCCCTTCCTTAAAGTTGTTGACCATTGATTCGAGTGTAATGTTAGCCGAAGATGCCCTGCAACCCTCAATTAATGATAAGTAGCTTTTTTGTTGGAGGGTTTCAACTACTTTTGCAGCATAAACTTCCAGGTTGTCGGCCGTCATAATGCCATTAATTCCATTTACAAGATAATCTATTTCAGGCCCGTGAAAGGGATTAGAGGTGGTAATAATCGGTGTCTCCAGTGCAAATGAATCTACCACTCCCAAGCCCACTGAATAAGGCATCAACTGAATCTGGGAGACCTTGAAATACAATACCCGTTCTTTACCAAATTTAGAACCCAAGTAATGTATCCAGTTATTCTGCTGCGATGCCTTTTCTACTTTATCGGCTTCAATACCCGATCCGATAAAAATCATATGAAAATCAGGTATTTCCTGCTTTACCCGATAGCAAGTCTCCAGGATAAAATCCAGTTGCTTTTCCGGATACATCGCCCCGCAGAACAGGGCGGTCATATCACTTTGAATCCCTAATCTGGTCTTTAGATGTTTGATATCCTTTTCGTTTATTGCGGTGTAGTATTCCCGCAGCCGGTGAGTATCGATGGCATTTTGCACTACTGTGATCCGTTCGGAAGGATAATTCCGGGAATCCAATAGTCTTTTCGACAGGTTGGTATAAGCAAACCACCAGTCGCATTTGGTAATAAACAGATTTTTGAATTTATTACGCCAACTGTTCATGCCAGCCTGGAGATTCGTTCCATGCCCCCAATATGCAAACTTATATTTCGAAAAAGGGTGAGCGGCTATTAAATAATAATTAAGCAACATCCTATTGGCGTTTTCAACAATCACCATATCTTTATCCCGCACATCCTTCATGCAGGGCTGCCACACAAAATTGGTGTTCAGTATTTTAAATGTCCTGGTGGGAACAAACTTTGCCCATTCCACTTCCACGGCATCATTCTTTAGGGCGGTTATCCTATCCGTTTTCCCTTTAATTACTTCCAGTTCCACATCATTTTCCAACAACGCTTTTTTGGTTAAGTAAAAAAAATCTTTCCGGTATTGAGGTATAAATTCACCCACAAATAGCACTTTTCTCATCTGTATGTTTAAGAATCATTATAGACATAATTTTTTACAAAAATAGGACTTATTTCGTTCGCTACAACTTTTGAGCCTAAAACTGTCGAATATTTCGAATCATACCTGATAAATGCTTCCAACACTGATGGAAACTTAAAAAACGACAGCCATCACCGGGTGCTGACTGTCATTTGATGATAAGGTTCTTGACGAGTTATTGATTTAATATTTTGTGTTATCTTTCATTTTGGCGCTATCGGGCATGTTCATGTCCTTGTCGGGCATTGGCATTGGTTTTTCGTCCATTTTCTTATCCATGGTACTCATGGGTATCAGATTGCCTTCCATGTCAAGTTCTTCCCCTTCCTTGAGCATCATTTTTACGCCACCTTTTAGCATGTAGCTTCCTGCTTTCATTACTTTGGTCCCATTGGGAAGTGTAATGTCCCTGACCATGGGGGTAAACTTTCCATCATTGACCATCATCATCTTTCCATCCTTCATCATGAACCCGTCCGGTGTGGCGGCACTGGCTAATACAGTGTTTTTTGAGACCTGATCCGGGCTTGTTCTTAAGTTTACGGAAAGAGTTTGTGCATAAGTTCCTATGCTTATAGCAACCAGCATTACTAAAAAGATTCTTTTCATGTTTTTTGGTTATTAAGTTAATAAAAATTTGATACAATACACTGAGATATTTTTTATCAATTTCAAAAACAAATTCACCTACGACAAAAAACAATTTAATAAAATCATTTCCTTGTAAAACAATCCCACGGTTCATTTAGTTTTGCGTATCCAGCTTATTAATCCCTTTAAAATGTTTATGTTTATAAAAAGTCAGATAGACTTAAACGGCTATTTTAGTGTTCCGTATGCACCCCAATATCAGATCTTAAGTGCGAAGTGATAAACCCTTTGGAGTTATATGTGTTCAATAATTTAGGATGTCAAAACCAAGGGCTTGAATAGATTTAAAAAATTAAATAATGGATAAAATCATGTTTTTAAAATAAACTATTTATCTTTGAAGCTTAATTTGATTAAATAATAAATCCAACTATTAACGGATAGTACATATTACTTTTGATCGCTTCCTTAGCATACCTGAAAGGGCAATATGAAATTTAAAGATGGACAGTGAGAACGGTATTTTAAAGAGGATTCTAAAAGCAGGTTAAGATGAAATCAGTTGGTAAAATCGGTGATTTAATGATTGTGCTTGCAGTGGTTTGTATCATTACCCGGACATCAAGCTATTTCGCTGATATTTTTGCACCGCACTTCCTGTCTATTGATCCTGATAAGGTATTTGCCTGGAGCTGGATCCATCATCTTATTCAACTTTCACTGGCAATATCAGTCATGATGTTGTACCGGGGAGTTTCGTTCACTCTTTCCTTTAAAATTCTACTTTAGTACCGGACAACTGGTTGCTGCCTTTGGGCTGGGCATATTTTATGCTATTCTATTTTATAAAACAAAGAGTTTAGTGGCATCCATGCTTTGTCATAGCCTCTCTGATGGATTGGGCTTTATGATGGCCTATTTGCTTAGTCTGTTTATGTTCGCTTAAAACTTTGAAAAAATGAGTTATTCAAGAACTAAAGTCACTCGCATTTTCCTGTATATCCTTTTGGGGATCGTACTTATTGTAGCATTACTTGCCGGTACGCTATGGATCAAAAGCCCGGGGACTGCTTCCCCCATTACTGACAGGTATGGAAAGACCATTCCCGGGAGTATTTCGGTGATTGAAAAGGTCATGTTGGGGGGACAGGAACAATACCTGATCATCCGGGGAGTGGACCGCACCAAGCCTGTCATGCTTTTCCTGCATGGGGGACCTGGAAATCCTGAATATGCCTTTATGAAGACCACAAACCGGGACATCGAAAAGGATTTTATCATGGTGTACTGGGAAGAACGTGGAGCCGGGAAATCATGGTCACAAAACATACCGGTTGAGAGTATGACCCTGGCACAATTGATTTCTGATACCAAGGAATTGAGCGAGTTGCTTACAAAACGTTTCAAAAAGGATAAAATATACATTATGGGTCATTCCTGGGGGTCGCTTTTGGGTATTTTAACGGCCTATGAGCACCCTGAACTCTATTATGCATACTTTGGTGTCGGCCAGGTTTGTGCGCAATTCCAGGGAGAAAAACTGTCGTATGAATGGGTGAAGGAACAAGCCAATATTCACCATGATAATGAAGCGAAATTGCACCTGGTTCGAATACACTTTCCGGACTCGCTGGCCGATATGGATAAATGGATGGGATATATCATGGTTGAACGGAGTTATGTGGGCAAGTTTGGAGGGGGCGTGACCCATGGAATGACCAGCTTATTGCCACTGGTGAAAATGATACTCAATGCACGGGAGTATACTGTCAGCGAGAAAATGAACTTCATGAAGGCAAGCATGTTCTCAGTCAGGTATCTCTGGCCGGGAGTCATACGCAGCAACCTGTTCCAGGATATCGACAGCATGCGGGTGCCGGTGTATATTTTCCAGGGGAAATACGATTACCAGACCCCGACTGTTCTTGCCAAACGTTTCTATGACAGGCTCAAGGCACCCCAAAAAGAGTATTTCTCTTTTGAACATTCAGCACATAGCCCTTTGATGGAGGAGCCTGCCAGGTTTGATTCAATAGTAAGGGAAAAGGCGAATGAGAATAAAGAGTAAAAGTTTGTAAGTCAGTAATGTAGCAACTGGAAATTCGGATGAAAGCGATGATTCTATTCTATCGAAATGTTTTCGGGATTAAGAAAAAATGAACAATTGAAACTCTTACTTTTATTGCCGATTATTAAATAAACAAAACATCTTCCTCTTTGCTTTTGTTATCTGTTTTAAACAATTAAACAGAAACAATGCGAAAGTCTATTTTACTTCTCCTTATCATTGCAGGTTTGCAACAAACTCATGCTTGTGACTTATGTGGTTGTAATTCGGGAAACTATTTCATAGGCCCTATTCCTCAGTTCAACCGGAATTTTGTAGGATTGCAATATTCCTTTCAACACTATAACACCCTCCTGAATAACGATAACACTCAGTTCAGTAAAGATTTTTTCCAGACTACCAATTTGATGCTTGGATCAAAGTTTCTGACTAACTGGCAATTATTCCTGTTTGTTCCTTATAATATTAATCATTCTTTGTCGGATGAAGGACCCAGGTCAATCAATGGTTTGGGAGATATCACCTTTCTGGCAGATTATAATTTGCTGGATATAAAAGCCTTAAATAAAGATACGGAAACTGTTTTCCAACAGTTGATGGTAGGAGGTGGCATTAAATTCCCAACGGGAAAATTCAGGGTTGATTCAGCAGAGATCGTTTCCACTGCTAATGTGCAATCAGGAACAGGGAGCTATGATTTTCTGATGAATGCCATATACTCTTTTCAGATCAGAAGCTGGGGTTTTAACCTCAATACGAATTATAAGATTAATAGGAGTGCGGAGCATTTTAAATTTGGTAATTTGTTTACGGTAAATACCATTTTGTTTCGTAATTTCCATATCGGCACGGTTACTCTTAGTCCGAATGTTGGATTGTTATACGAATCGGTAAGTGCAAACATGAATTATTCTCAAAAGGTGAAAGATACGGGTGGCTATGATTTGTTTTCTGTACTGGGATTTGAACTCCGTTATAAAAACATTTCAGTTGGTGCAAACGTCCAAATTCCTTTAAAATCAGATTTGTCGAAAGGTCAGACAACTGCAGAAACAAGAGGAATGTGCCATCTGTCGTATATGTTTTAAGAAAAACGTAAAGAATAAATTCCATATAACTTTCAAAGATTTAAATTACAGGCACATTTGTATGTATATTCTAACTTTGTTCGCGTATTATGAAGAATATGGAACCCGGATTGCTAAACCAATTAAAAAACATAGGAGATTTAAAGAAACATCGAAAATAAATTTATAATAAACCCTTTAATTTATTTCAGTATGTATCCAAACACCATTAGAGAATTTGCCACCTCGTATCAAAAGAGCAGAATCCTGTTGAGCAGCTTTGAGCTCGACCTGTTTACAAACATTGAAGAATCAGGGATATCAGGTCATCAACTTTCCGCTAACCTACACTTGAATGAGCATGCCTGCGAACGATTGCTGAATGCACTTGTATCGCTGGGTTTCCTTATCAAGCAGGATCGATTGTTCGTTAATACTCCTGATAGCTACAGGTACCTTTCTAAGAAGAGTCCCGAATATATGGGAGGGTTGATGCATTCGAATCAACTGTGGAATACCTGGAGTCAACTGACGCAAGTAGTAAAAACAGGCAGTTCGGCAAATCCTTCAGAAATAAATAAACGGGGTGAAGACTGGCTATTCCCTTTTATCAATGCCATGCACGACCGGGCAAAGAAACAGGCTCCTGAGCAGTTAGTCACAATTGATTTGACGGGTATTAATTCGCTATTGGATATCGGAGGTGGATCCGGAGCCTATTCCATGGAATTTGTCAGGATAAAGCCGGAACTGGAAGCTACGGTTTTTGATCTGCCCAATGTTATTCCGATCACAAGTAAGTTTATCGATCAGGAAGGTTTTACCAATAGGATTAAGACCTCTACCGGCGATTACACCAAAGACGAACTACCCATGGGATATGATATGGTGTTTTTATCAGCGATTATTCATAGCAATTCGCTGGAGGTAAACAGGGAATTAATCAAGAAATGTTTTAGAGCCTTAAATCAAGGAGGTAAGATCGTTATTCAGGACTGGATCATGAACCACGACAGGACACTGCCAACTTTCGGTGCCATATTTGCCATCAATATGTTGGTGGGAACGGAGGCGGGTGATTGCTTTACTGAACTTGAAGTGAAGGAGATGCTACTGGAAACGGGATTTGACAATGTCTCAAGAATAGAGTTTGAAACAGGTATCAGTCAAATGATCGCACAGAAGATTTAAATAAATCAAGTGCTGTTTATTTGAAGTATAAGGAACAATTCCACTCTGGAATTGTTCCTTTGTTATAGTGTTAGTCATGAGCTTAAATAATTGAAGTTTAAATCAATAAATGAATATAAAAAGTCGTTCCATGTAATGTTAATCAACATTTTTAGGATACTCAGTACCTTTCTTAATAAGCAATAAAAACCCATTCAAAGGTTCAAAGCATAAGTTAATTGAATTTGTTTATTTACAAAAATGAAGACGCAAAATAAAATCAGGAAAGAAAAACCAACGGCAAAGTTAATTACTGCCAACAAAAATAATGCAACTGAACTAAGTGTTGCAAACAAGGGATATTTTGCTCAGACCAATGAAAATCGTGATAATATGGAACAGTTAATTGGTGTAAATGAAGAAAAGGCACACGAATTAGTCACGGAAAATAAAGATCTCATTTCACAAAACGATACAAAACTCGAACATGTAGCCGGTTTAATCGTGACAAATGAAGAAAATGCCTTAGCATTAGCCGCTGTAAATAAAGAAATCAACATGAAAAATGTGGATGAAAGGGAATCTGTTGACGAATTAATCGCAGCGAATGAAGTGAATGCCATAGCGTTAATCAATGCTGCCAACAAAGAACTTATCAGTCAGAATAAAATCAAGGAAAGACGTGAACAGAAACTTATCAATATCAACCGAGAACTTGCTAATCAAATCGAAGAAAAGGAAAAATTGACTTTAGAATTAATGAATGCCAATAAAGAGCTTCTCTTTCAAAATGAAGAAAAGGAAAAACTGACAACCGAGCTAATTATCGCCAACAAGGAACTTTTATTCCAAATTGAAGAAAAAGAAAAAATGGCTGCAGAACAGATTATTGCCAACAAAGAACTGATACTTCAAAATGCCAGAAAAGAAAAAAAAGAAATAGAATTAATCATTGCCAACAACTGGTTTTTACAATCGGAAGAAAACTTTCACCGTTCTATTTCAGAATCTCCGTTAGGTATCCGCATTGTAAATAAGAAGGGAAAAACAGTGTATGTCAATAAAGCCTTTTTGGACATGTATGAATTTGAAAGTCTGGAAGAATTCGAAAATAAACCGATAGTTGAATGGTATACTCCCGAAAGTTATGCTCAACATTTGATAAGAAAAGGCCTCAGAAAGAAAGGAAATGAAATTTATGAATATGAGAAAAGCATGATCACTAAGAATGGTGAAATACGGCATGTGAAAGTTTGGAGAAATGAAGTTCTGTGGAATGGCGTTAAACATTATCAAGTTATAAACCTTGATATTACCATGCAAAAAAATGCCGAAAAGACATTAAAAGATACCCAATTGGAATTAAGGATGTTTGCTACCCATCTTCAGGATGTGCGGGAAGAAGAGAAAATTGGGCTGTCCCGTGAAATTCACGATGATCTTGGACAGATATTGGTGGCGCTAAAAATTGATCTCGGAATGTTTAAGAAGGAGCTCTCGAAAGAAAACGCAAATATAAGTTCTGAAGAAATCCTCACTAAATTTGACGAGTTATCCACTCTGGTAGATAAGACCATTAAGACGACACGAAGGATCATGAACGGTTTACGACCTGAATTAATTGAATTGTTGGGGTTTATAGAAGCAGCAAAATTGTATATCCATGAGTTTCAGGAACGAATCAACATTCCATGCCAGTTCAAATGTGATATTCCGGAGCTTAATATTAATCAGCAGCAGTCGGTGGCGTTATTCCGGATTCTTCAGGAAGCGTTGACAAATGTGGCTAAACACGCCCAGGCTAAAGCCGTAAAGATTCAATTGAGTCTTCAAAATAACAAATTAGTACTGGAAATTGCAGATAATGGAGTTGGTCTGGATGAAAAACAGAAAATACGACCGGATTCCTATGGAATGATTGGAATGAAAGAAAGGGTTTCATTGCTTGAGGGCGATCTATTTATTTCCGGAAAACCCGGAAAAGGAACAACAGTTAAGGTTGCAATGCCTTATAGTGTTAATTATTTTTCAAAACTATAAAATTGAGAAGGTTAAAAACCCACATCTATATAAAAGGGAGTAGATAAACTGCCTTTATTAAGAATATAGTTGAACTTTATTTTACATTCTTTAGTTTCCACTGCATTTTTCACACTTCCCAAAATAGGATATTTCGACTGCATCAATGTTGAGTTTTGTAGTTTCCGGGATTTGAAACATTTGTGTTTTAAGGCCAAAGATATCATGAACTGTCCCACAACTTCGGCACATGAAATGGGCATGAGCTGAAACATCCACATCATACCGGGCATTTCTTTCATCAATAGCCAATGCACGTACAGCCCCACGTTCTACAAATAAATCCAGCGTATTATATACTGTTGTTTTTGATAGTGTAGGCATAGAAGGACTTAACGCCAGGTAAATTTCATCTATGGTTGGATGTATTCTATTTTTTAATAAGAAATTCATCACCGCCGAACGTTGAACGGATGGCTTGATTGAGAATTGACGCAGATATTGATGTGATTCGTACATACCCTATTTTTTTAAGTTGATATTAAGTCTTGTATTTGTAACAATTACAAAGATACAAAGTTTTCAATAATAAACAATTCCTGTTTATTATATTTTTTAAAAATCATCCTATGTCAATTATTTTTAAATTCCAAACATTCAAGTTCAAAGAGAATGCTTAGTTTCTTTTTAGTGTTTTAGTAAAGTATTTCACGTATGTTTCTATGAAGAGGTTAAAATCTTAAATAATATTCCAGTAAGATATAATTTATTTCACAAAAAAATTTTGTTTACGGACTGATAAACATGAGAATAACATCAATATATTTTTGTTAAAAGATAAATGAAACTAAAAGGGAACAAAAGTTCGATTGAACAATCTTTTATTACTTTTGTTTAAATTTACACAATCAATTTTAATTCATTTTGGCAAATCAACATCTAAAATTAAGAAAGTATGAAAAAGTTTATTATTACGCTAGCTTTAGCGGTGAGTTTTGTGGGTGTTATCAGAGCACAGGCAGATGGTAAATCAATTGGTCTTCGATTGGGGTATCCAACTGAAATTTCATTTCAATCGGGATTAAGTGATAAAAATAGAATAGAATTGGGGTTAGGTTTTCGCACCTACGGATATGGTGGAAATAGTAACTATACAGAATTTGGTTTATCCGGAGTTTATCAATGGGTTTGGGATTTAAAAGCGTTAGCCGATGGTTTTAACTGGTATGCCGGTGTTGGTGCTGGTGTAGATTTCTATTCGTTTTCGTATTTGAACACAACCTATTCAGGTGTTCCAGTGTCAATTCTGGGACAGATTGGAATCGAATATAACTTTTCAGAACTCCCATTGCGATTGTCACTTGATTATAGGCCTGCCCTGCAACTAACGGGAGCAAATGGTGGTTATGCCGGTAATGGTTTTGTTGGGGATGGAATTGCGCTAGGCGTTCGCTACATCTTTAAATAATTGATCAAGTGACTTAATAAAAAGAAACTATAAGAATGATTCATAATAAAACCACCCCACTAGTTAATTCAATGGGGTGGTTATACAATGTTTTAAAACGCACGAAGTGATATGAGCTTTAATATAGTAGATTTTTCAAATCCTTTTTAGTGCCGTAAAACAGGTTGAAATCAACAT
>CAIYOZ010000227.1 GCA_903927945.1 uncultured Bacteroidales bacterium
CTGTAATAAGCGATTCTGCCATCCAGTGAATCTCCAAACCAGCTAATGGCATAACCCAATGTGCCTAGCAGGAGGTAGTTTGTATTTACATAAGCTGCTAAGATAAAACTCAGGAAAGTAAGTATGTTTCCAAAAAAACCTATAGCGGTGAGCATGTCGGAACTTATCCAGGCCGGTATCCGTTTTACTAGAAAAGCAAGTGTTGCTTGTTCCGATTTCCTCAATATATTGGTGCGTTCTCTGTCGGTTGAAATTATTTTCAAAATTTCAGCATTGGTCATGTTTTCTCGTTGTTCCATGCAGTATGAGGTATTACTTTAATCAGTTTGAAGAATTTGTTATTTTTAGTAAGGAAATTGTGGAGGTATATAAACTTGGGATTTTTTTTAATATCAGTTCAAGAAGAGGGTTTTCTGAAAGAGAGTGTTTCATAAATTCCATTTCTTATTTTCATGCTGCAAAATTATGACGAAAATTACTCCCGTTTTTAATCAAAATGACTAAAACGACCATATTGAGTCCTGAAATGACCTGTTGGGATACTAAAGTTTGATTGTTCAATAAGAATTCTGATTAAACCACTTCCAGGAGGTAGAACATTTGTTTGAGGTATCCCATTGGAATATGTCTTTTATTGGAATGTATTGGTATTATGATTGCATGAGGAGAATGAGATTCGGTTGGATATGCTTCAATCATTTATGCTTGTTTTTAATTCCTTTTGTTCACACGAAGTCAAAATTCCATTATGATTAGTTTAACGAAATTCTATAACATTTTCTAAATAGTTGTTTTCTATCAGTTAGAAGTGAAATAATTGTAATAGATACCGCTTTATTGTAAACAAATATTAATCTAAATCGTTATATCAACACTAGAATCCATAAGATCAGGACATTCGTATTTCAGCTTTAAATCTTTTAGCCTCCATCTAATACTAGTATTCACCCTAACCAACCTTTGTATGAAAACGAAAATTGCTATTCTTGGATTGCTGCTTTCTGCGTTTTGTGTAAAGGTACCGGCGCAAACCAGTAGTAAGGATCCTGTTTACCTGGAAGTGATCTCTAACACTTCAAAGACCATTAACTATACCGTGGGAGTTTATCCGCTCACCTGTAAAAACAGTGATACTGGCGACAGGACGTACATCTCCCTGTTCGTACTGAACAACGGCTCCAACGATCTGACCTGGACAAAAGCAAATCATGTGTTGATTGTCTTAAAGGACCGCACCCTGGCTTTTAATTATAACACGGTAGCCGACTCAGGTAATTATTCCTACCTCTATTCGGTGTCTTCCTCCAAAGGATTCCATGAACAGACCCTTTGTTATGATGGTAAATTCAACGCTGACGACATTGCTAACATTTATCTGCTGGAAGGAGGCGACATTTATAAACTAATGTACTATAAAGCCAGCTAGTGTTATGTTAGGCAGATTGTGGCACTCTTTATCAATTGCCGTCCCATTTATGGGACTGATGAAATTGGACTATTAGAATTGGCTTTAGCCAAATGTATTTATTATTTTGGCTAAAGCCCATCAGGTTTCTATACTTTCATCCGGCAGCTAAAGCAACCGTCAATTGAGACCTAACATAACACTAGATCAAATTCTACTGAAAATCAATAAGCTTAAAAAGAAATGCGCTTCCCGGATCACCGGAAAGCGCATTTCTTTTACTTCTTACTATCGACTACTAACTACCGACTCTTCTTAATCCATTCGTCCATAGCCTTGGCAGCCCTGCGGCCATCACCCATGGCTAAGATAACAGTCGCACCACCGCGTACAATGTCACCTCCGGCAAAGATAATCGGAACAGCCGATTGCATGGTATCATTATCCACCACTACAGTTCCCCATTTGGTGACTTCAAGGCCTTTTACCGACTGTGGAATCAATGGATTGGGAGATACCCCCACGCTGACAATTACTTCGTCTACTTCTATTGTTTCAAGTTTCCCGGGAATCTCAACAGGTGAGCGGCGACCCGAAGCATCTGGTTCTCCCAGTTCCATCACCTGAAGCACCATGTGAGTCACGCGGCCTTGTTCGTTTCCGATATATTCAATTGGATTGTGCAATGTCAAAAATTCAATACCTTCTTCCTTGGCATGTTTCACTTCTTCCAGACGGGCAGGCATTTCTTCTTCTGAACGGCGATATACCAATATAGCCCGTTCTGCACCTAAACGGCGGGCGGTACGGACCGAGTCCATGGCCGTGTTTCCACCACCTATGACCGCTACCTTTTTTCCCTGGAATACCGGGGTGTCCGAATTAGGATTCGCTGCGTCCATAAGGTTTACGCGGGTCAGGTATTCGTTCGAGGACATCACACCCACCAGGTTTTCACCCTTGATATTCATAAAGCGGGGCAGGCCGGCTCCACTGGCTACAAAGATTCCTTTAAAGCCATCCTGTTCCAGATCAGAAATAGAGATAGTCTTACCTACAACGCAATTGGTGACAAAATGAACACCCATAGCCTGCAGGTTCTGAATTTCTACATCCACGATGTCGTTTGGCAACCTGAATTCAGGAATGCCGTATTTCAATACACCACCTATTTCGTGCAGTGCTTCAAAGATCACCACTTCATAGCCCAACTTAGCCATATCACCGGCAAAAGCAAGTCCGGCAGGGCCAGAACCCACACCGGCAATCTTGATGTTATTGGCAGGAGCAACTGCCGGAACGGAGATATTCCCACTGATACGTTCATAGTCAGCTGCAAATCGTTCCAGGTGACCGATCGCTACTGCATCCTTTTTCATTTTCAAATGGATACATACCCCCTCGCATTGTTTTTCCTGAGGACATACCCGTCCGCAAACTGCCGGAAGTGCAGAGGTTTCTTTCAATACTTTGGCGGCTTCCTGGAAATCACCGCGTTCGATGTTCTTAATAAAGGAAGGAATGTCTATTCCAACCGGACAACCCAACATGCAGCTTGGATTCGCACAGTCCAGGCAACGTTTAGCCTCTTCCATGGCCTGTTCGGCAGTGATACCCAGGTTCACCTCTTCCACCCGGTTATGGCTGCGGTATTCGGCATCCAATTCAGGCATATGTACTCTTTCAATATTGGTACGGTCCTTGGCTTTAATGGCGTTGCGCAACTCAACTCTCCATGCTTCGGCTCTATCTTCGTTTGTTTTCATGCAATATCAGTTATCAGTGAACAGTTATCAGTGAAATCTTAGAGACTGATGAATGTTCTTTATTTGTTTCTTGTTATTTTTTTTGTAATTTATCACTTATCACTTATCGTTTATCACTTATCACTAGTTTTTAAGTGTTGCCTGATAATGTTCATTTTCTTCCCGTTCAATATCCCTGTAGCCACCCAGACGCATCAGCATTTCATCAAAGTCTACCTGGTGTGCATCAAATTCAGGACCATCAACACATACAAATTTAGTTTTTCCTCCTACACTTACGCGGCAAGCACCGCACATACCCGTTCCGTCCACCATGATAGTGTTCAGCGAAGCCAGGGTAGGCAATTCATATTTCTTGGTCAGTATGCTCACGAATTTCATCATGATCGCCGGCCCGATAGTCACACATAAGTCCACTTTCTCACGGTTGATCACTGCTTCAATTCCGTTGGTCACCAGGCCTTTGGTGCCATATGAACCATCGTCGGTCATCACGATCACTTCGTCGGAGTACTGGCGGATTTGGTCTTCCAGGATAATCAGGTCCTTGTTGCGGGCAGCCAGTACAGTAATTACCCTGTTGCCTGCTGCCTTCAAAGCGGCTACGATAGGCATCATCGGGGCGGTACCCACTCCTCCACAGGCGCAGATCACCGTGCCGAAGTTCTCAATATGGGTGGCTTTTCCCAAAGGGCCTACCATGTCGGTAATAAAGTCACCTTCTTCCAGGGCGCACAGTTTTGAGGACGAAACCCCCATTTTCTGAACCACCAGGGTAATGGTCCCTTTTTGCAAGTCAGCATCCGCTATGGTTAGCGGAATGCGTTCACCTTTGGCACCTATTTTTACCATAACAAAGTGACCGGCTTTTCGCGATTTGGCAATCAATGGAGCTTCCACTTCAAACTTAATAACATTAGCAGAGAAATACTCCTTGCTGACAATTTTATTCATGTGCGACGTCTTTTTTAAAATGAAGGTGCAAATTTACAAAAAATAAGGCTGCCAAACATTTAAATTGTTATAAAAAATCACTGTTTCAGGGACTAATTGTAAACAATTTGCAGAATTTAATACCATTTAGTGACTATTTATGCAATTCAATTTAACTCCCCGGAATCGATCCCTTTTTCTTGTATTGCATTTAATGGAAAATTCAGTACTTTTGCGCCGCTCTTATTCCATCATACCTTATTAAGTTGTTTAAAATGTTAAAACGTACTTGTTCATTCCTGAAATACATTTCAGTCCTTTTCCTGGCTTTTTTCTCCGTGGGAATAACCTATAGCCAGAAGAACCCCAAAGATAGCGTGAAGCTCGAAGAAGTTGTAGTGACAGGCTCGAAAATAGAAATATCCCGTAAGCTGGTACCCTTGTCGGTTTCTCAAATATCCAAAGATGATATTGAAAGTACCGGTCAGATGAATATCCTTCCGGCGTTGAATACCTTTGTCCCGGGAGTTTTTGTCACCGAACGGAATATATTAGGTTTCGGTGTTTCAAATACCGGTGCCGGTTCCATTACCATGCGTGGGGTGAGCAGTTCGCCCAATACCGATGTATTGGTGTTGATCGACGGTCATCCGCAGTATCAGGGGATATTCGGACACCCGCTGGCTGATGCCTACGTAGCCTCTGATGTAGAGAAAGTGGAAGTCATCCGCGGGCCAGCTTCTATCCTCTATGGATCGAATGCTATGGCTGGTGTAGTAAATATTATCACTAAGCAACAGCATGATGATGGGCTGAACGTGAACCTGGGCGCCTCCTATGGTTCCTACAACACCCAAAAGTATTATGGCACCATTGGCTATAAAAAAGATAAACTGAGCCTGTTTGGGTCGTTAAATCACGACCAGACCGATGGAATCCGTGCTAACACCGATTTCAACATCAACAATGCCTACGCGAAACTGGGATATCAACTCTATGAAGGACTCACCCTGACCGCCGATTACAGCCTGGCAAAGTATGTGGCTAACGATAACGGGCCGGTAAATCAGACTCCTGTGCCTTACAACATCAATATCTCCCGTGGAAAAGCTTCCATGTCACTCGAAAATAAATTTGAGGAATCGGAAGGTGGACTAAGTTTCTATCATAACTTTGGTACGCACAACCTGTCCGACGGATTCCATTCCACCGACCGCAATGATGGTGCCATGCTCTATCAGACTTTCCTCTTGTCGTGCGGAACGAATGTCACCGTGGGTGTCGATTTTAAACAATACGGCGGCATTGCCAACCAGGGTTATAAACACGATTCGCTGATCACTGTCAATGAACTGGCAGGGTACGCCTATGCTCAACATACTTTTTTCAACAGCCTGACCGTGAGCGGGGGATTGCGCCTTGAAAACAATTCCCGCTTTGGTAATGTCCTGATCCCCTTGGTTGGATTGAATTACAACCTGACAGAAAACACCACGTTCAAGGGATCCGTATCCAAAGGATATCGTAGCCCCACCATCATGGAGCTCTATCTGTATGCGCCCAACCCCAACCTGCAACCCGAAAGCCTGATAAACTATGAAGTGAGCTGGCTGCAATCGTTATGCGACCATCATTTGAATCTCGAATTGACCGCATTTAAAGTGGTGGGAAATAATATGATTCAGGTAGTGGGACAAGGCTTTACTGCCCGTCGCGAAAACCTGGGCTCGTTTAACAACAAGGGGATTGAATTCTCAGCCCGCTACGTAGTGAACCGCCATTTACAGTTCCATGCCAACTACAGTTACCTGAATTCGGACAGTATTATCATGGCGGCCCCCCGGCGGCAAGTGAACCTGGGTGGCAACTATACCTATAAAATCTGGGGCCTGAATCTGTCGGCACAATATATCGACAAGTTCTACTCTGCATTGTCCAATCCACCCTATACCGTGATGCTTGAACCCAACTACCTGTTACTAAATGCCCGTCTGACAGCCCGCCCCCTGAAGTATCTCGAACTGTTTGTGTCGGGCAACAACCTGCTGAACCAACAGTATCAAATAAACTACGGCTACCCCATGCCGGGAATTAACTTCAATGCCGGGTTCAATGTGAGGTTTTAAACTGACAGGAAGCTAGTATAAGAAACGCCTTGGAAGATTAAACTTTCAAGGCGTTTTATTTAAGTAGCATCCAGATGTGTGTTAATACGTTAGGCCATTTGTCAGGTAAGTTCGAGATAATTGTTTTCAAGTTTTACATTAAAATTGATTTCTGCTTTTAACGCTTTGAACACTTTAATAATTGTGTCGATGGTTGCACTGTTTGCACTACTTTCAAGTTTTGAAATTTGCGATTTTTGTACACCAATTAATTGACCCAGTTCTTCCTGTGTCAAATGACGTTCTTGTCTTGCTGTTTTTATCATTTTACCCAAAACGTCCATTCTAAGCTCGTATTCGTATTCTTCTCTTTCTTTTGATCCCTCTTTTCCGATATACTTATCTTTCATTTCAGAAAGAGTTTTTGTTTTTATTTCTTTAGTTGCCATTGTAGTTGTTTTTTAAGTTTGTGGTTGAAATACTTGTCTCGAATTCGTTCGGCACGTTCAATTTCATTGTTTGGGACTTTATCCACTTTCTTTACGAAACCGTGAGTTGCAATAACCAACTGGGATCATTTGTTTGCTCTGCGTGATCAATGTTATAAATTATTTTTCTAGCTAATTTCTGATCAAGGGTAGCAATAAATAGATC
>CAIYOZ010000228.1 GCA_903927945.1 uncultured Bacteroidales bacterium
CCTGGTTTCTTTGCGTTTTCAGCTAAGAATTTTTCACCGGCTGTCTTATTACCTCCGTATTGTTTTTCCATTTTACGGGATTGCAGACCCATCATTGTTTTTTGAAGATAAGCTTGGGCTTCAACCGGAGTCATTTGAACTTTCGAACCTCTTAATCCATTGATCAATCCTTGTTTGATCAGCTTAATGTCAACTTTCAACGAAGAGTCTCCCATTAAACCTGATTTTTGTTGATCTTTCAACGAACTTCCGATTTTTGTTCCTAAGTCAGATAATTCGGTATTTCCTTTCTCCACTTTACCTTTCATGCCTTCATTCAAACCATCTAACAGCGCTTTGATTGATTTTTGTGCAGAGTCACCTTTGATATAATAGTTCTTGATTCCATCACCGTTAGCAAGACCAAATGCATAATTTAAACTGTCAAGTTGAGTCTTTAATGTAGGCATTTTTGCTTTGTTGCTATTGCATGAAGAAAATGCAAATGCGGCTACCAGGGCCACCGCCATGAATATATTCAGTTTTTTCATTTTTCTGTTTTTATTTATTTGTTGAACTATTATTTAGCTGGTTGTGGAGCTTGTTGTTGTTGTGGAGCCTCTTGTGGAGCTTGTTGTCCTTGTGGTGCCTGACCTTGTTGTGGCATGTTAGGCATTTGTTTTTTCATTTTTTCATTTTGAATTCTCATCATTGTTTTTTGGATATAATCCTGAGCTTCTTTCGCTGTCATACCCTTGCTAAAACCATTCAAAGCATTCACAAGACCTTGTTTTACCATTTTGTCATCAAATGTAAGTGTTGAATCACCCATCAAACCTTTAGCTTTTTGTTGTTTGAAAGAGTTTCCGATTTCAAGACCTAATTTGTACATTTCACCTTTGTTTGCTCCCGGCTTGTAAGCTTTGTCCAATGCTTTCATTAAAGCAATGATTGGCTTGCTCGAAGAATCAGTTTTCATGTAATAGTTTTTAATACCATCACCATTTGCTAATCCAAGTGCATAATTCAAACTGTCGTTCTGAGTTTTCAGTGATGAAGTTTTAGCTTCGTATTTGTTGCACGAAGTAAGCACGAAAATGGCAACCAGGGCTACCAACGATAAAATACTTTGTTTTTTCATTTGATTTCTAATTATGAATTTTTTTATTGTTTTCAGGATCTCGTTATTTGATACTTGCTGACTGAAATTATTTAGCATGTTTTGCTACTGGTTTCTTTACCGCTTTCGGAGCAACAGGTTTTACATCGGCAACCGGTGCAACTGCTTTCAAGGGTTTGATACCAAGTAATTCTACTTCAAAAATCAGGGTTGAATAACCGGGAATAGCACCATTGCCGGCACCTTTTTCACCATATCCCAATGTGTAAGGAACAAAGAATTTATATTTCGAACCTACCGACATCAATTGTACGCCTTCAGTCCAACCCGGAATAACCTGATTCAATGGGAATGTAATTGGCTCTCCACGATCCACTGAACTGTCAAATTTAGTTCCGTCAATCAAAAATCCTTGATAATGAACTTTTACCGAGTCAGTTGATTGTGGTTTAGGACCATCTTTGGCAACCAACACTTTATATTGTAATCCGCTGGCAGTAGTGATCACACTATCCTTAGTTTTGTTATCAGATAAGAATTTATCACCGGCTGCTTTTTTTACATCGGCGTCTTTAGTCTGAGCTTTTGCGATATAACTTTTAAAGAATTCCATGGCAACTTCTGGTTTCATTAATGATGAATCACCTCTCATGGCGGTTGTAAACCCTTTGATTAATAAATCGACATTTGATTTTCCTCCGGGAATGCCTTTCAGGTTCTTGGCAAAATCAGATCCAACATTTAAACCCAGGGCATAACTCATTGAATCCACTCCGTTTGTCAATACATTTACAGGAACTTGTGGAATTGTTTTTTCCGGTTTTTTGCTTTTTGCTTCTGATGTAGCAAAAACCAGACTTATTGCTGCAAGAATTAAAACTGTTTTTTTCATACTTGTTTTTCTAATTTTTTGATAAGATAGATTATGTTTGTTAGTTATTATAAATAATGAATTGTGAATAATGAATTTCTAAACGATATCCAATAATTCAACCTCAAATATCAATGCGGAGTGTGGGGCGATAGCCTGGCCTGCTCCCTGAGCACCATAGGCTAGTTCGGACGGAATATAGAGTTTCCATTTTGATCCAACGGGCATCAATTGCAAGGCTTCCACCCAACCGCTGATCACCTGGGTAACACCAAAAGTGGCGGGTTCGCCACGATTTACAGAACTATCGAATACTTTGCCATCGATTAACGTGCCGTGATAATGTACTTTTACGGTATCTGAAGCTTTTGGAGTTGTTCCGGCACCTTCTGTCATGATTTCATATTGTAATCCGCTAGCCAGGGTTACAATTCCGGTGCGTTTGCTGTTTTCTTCCAAAAAGCCCTTTCCTTCTTGTTGGGCTTTATCACCCATTGATGCCTGAAGTGTCTGAAAAAATTCATTTATAACCTCCTGAGCCTCTTCATAACTCATTTCAGGTTTGTTTTGTTCCATTACATCTTGAATACCTTTGGCCAGTTGAGCGTAATCTAATTTAGCAACTCCACTACCTAACAAGTTGTTGCCCAAACTTAAGCCCAATGCATAACTTACTTTCTCCATTCTTACTTTGTTGTGTATTAATTATTCGTTTTACTTGAAAAAACGCTGCAAAGATAGCTGATTTGTTGGACAATAGCATGTTAATATTTCGAAATTATCGAGATGACACCACAATAGGCAATTTCAGTTGCTTTCGGCTACCCGTATTTGGGTTAAACATTTCAAAATAAAGCACATAAATTCCAACATTCGCATTCTTTCCTGCATCGGTATGCCCATCCCAAGTCAGGAAACCTTCAGTAGAGAGGAGGATATTCGATGCCAGCTGAACTATCTTTATCCCAATTGCATTCAAAATGATCACATTTGCCACATACCCATTCGCATCCGTCTTGTAACGGATAAAACACACGTCATTTACTCCATCATTATCAGGAGAGAAACTTTCGGGCTCAATCCACACAAATTTATCCATCTTTACATTGGTATCAAGTTCCCGGTATTGCGAATTTTTATAACCCGGTGTTCCGTAATTTACTTCCGATGCAGCTGAATGCCACGATTCCTGATGTTGGGTAGGCAAATCCGGGTTTATCCGTTCCAGTGCCACCCCTTTCGGATCCTTTACCAGCGAATGATGCCACTTTACGTTGTAGGTAAGCTCGTCGTACACCGTGTCTTTCCCGGAATTGGTGAGTACTACGGTGGCACTTTCGTTGTTTAGTGTACTCCAACCCGTTGTTAGTATGTTACTTCCATCAGGACAAGCATGATATTTACGTACCCTTTCGGCATCCGAAGTGACTGCCAGATAACTGCCGGGGAGCATAGTCGTTTGCGGTGGCAAGCTGTTTCCGGTATTTAAGGTTCCGTCTGTTTTTCGGGTGGTGAATATCAGTCCCGATACATCCAACAGTTTGTCCGACCGGTTATAAAATTCAAGATATTCTTCCGAACTATCCGGATTATTGAACATTACTTCATTAATCACCAGGTCATTCGGTTCGATGGATTCGGTAATTCCTGTCATACGGGTTGGATTGCTCAACGGATTACCCGCCAGGTCGGTTAACCCTGTAGTTTGTAATGTGTAGATCTTTCCCCTTTCAAAACCTGAATCGTAACTCAGGGTGATCGACGAATTATCTTTCGAAATCTCCTGCGAAGCAGGGCTGCCCATTCCTTGGTCGACACTGAACGCAGCCCGTGCAAAATCCATAGGCTCTGAGAATCCGAGGATTAAACTGCTAGGTTGTTCCAATTGGAACGATGTCCAGAGAGGGGGATCTTTATCCACCACCTTTTCCCCCGTCACCACAATATCGTCAAAGTAATAGTCATTTCCCGTCAAAGTTGTATTGGCAAACAACAATCCAACAAAAGAACTTCCCATCACTGCCTTGTTTTGTGCGCTCCCTTCCAGCACATAGTCACTCTCCGAAGGCAGTTTGTCATACAACATAAAGTTTCCATTCGAATCACGTGTAACTTTTATCCTCAGGTTCACCGGATTCGAATTGGTGCGTTTATCCTTTCCGTCAATGATCCTGGTCTTTTTGGTACCTTCCTGCACATACAGGGAAACCTCGTCATTCGAGCCTCCTACCTGGACATAATAACCTTTGCAGCCGGCTGTCACATCATTTTTATCGGAAGCCAGGTAGAACATGGCATAGTTGTACGCAGATGGATTATAGGTGATTTTCACTGTACATTCCCAAGAGGCATCCTCAAACGCCACAGAAGGGGTAAACAGAAACGATGTTGAAGTGGTTTTTGCCTGTGATTGCAACTCATAAGCCGCATTCACTACGAAATTGGAAGTAGTACCCGTCCAGATAGGATTATTTGTAAAATCACCGTCTGTAAAGTTTTCATTGACCTGACCAAAACATAAAACTGGCACAAAAAACACAAAAAAGAGACTTAAATTCTTCATAGTGTGTCATAATTCTAGTGAAATGAATTACTTTTGCAGACAATTCTGAAAACCGCCCTGAAGCCTGAATGGTGAATTAATTCCTGAAAGTGGGTGGTTTTAGACAAATCAAAGACCGATGCAAATATTATTCATTAAACTATATTTACATTGGAATTGTTCTTTGTACAGAAATAATAAACGACAAAAAGACTAACATTTTTTTCAAATCCCACCTCCACCTTTAAACCTTCGCCGGATGGCGGATCGGGGGTAATAATTTAACAACACAATGAGAGTAGCAATTGTAGGTGCCAGTGGCGCCGTAGGACAAGAATTTTTGCGTGTGCTCGCCGAGCGCAGTTTCCCATTGACTGACCTGGGCCTCTTCGGTTCGTCACGCAGTGCGGGTAGTGTCTATGACTTTAAAGGTGAGAAACTCACTGTCAAAGAGCTTAAACATGGTGACGATTTTAAACCTTTCGATATAGTATTTACCTCTGCCGGAGCAAGTATCTCCAAAGAATTTGCCGAAGATATTACCAAATTCGGTGCCGTAATGATCGATAACTCCTCGGCTTTCCGCATGGATACGGACATTCCGCTGGTAGTGCCCGAAGTGAATGCACCTGATGCAAAGGACCGTCCCCGTGGGATTATTGCCAATCCGAACTGTACCACCATTCAAATGGTAGTCGCTTTGAAAGCACTCGAAAATATATCACACATCAAACGTATACATGTAGCTACTTATCAGGCTGCCAGTGGTGCCGGTGCAGCAGCTATGGATGAACTTGAATTGCAATACAAACAGGTATTGGCAAATGAACCGGTAACTGTCAATAAATTCGCCTACCAGCTGGCCTATAACCTTATCCCGCAAGTGGATGTATTTACCGACAACGGTTATACCAAAGAAGAAATGAAAATGTACCATGAGACCCGCAAAATCATGCATTCCGATATAGAAGTCAGTGCCATGTGCGTACGTGTACCTGCCCTTCGTGCCCATTCCGAAAGTGTATGGGCTGAAACGGAAAAGCCAATCACTGTGAATGAAGCCCGTGCCGCATTTGCTGTAGCTCCGGGTGTTGAGTTGATGGACAATCCGGGAGAAAAGAAATATCCAATGCCATTGTTCCTTTCAGGCAAGGATCCTGTTCATGTCGGTCGTATCCGCAAGGACATTTCAAACCCCAATGGCATTACTTTTTGGTGTGTCAGCGACCAGATTAAAAAAGGAGCAGCTTTAAATGCTGTCCAGATAGCCGAATATCTGATAGCTGAAGGAGACATCAAATAAGTCGGTAGTAAGTAGTCGGTAGTTGGTAGTTGTAAATCAACTGATTATATAATAAGTAATCCGGATTCGTCATCACAAATCCGGATTTCTTATGTTCAGTAGAAAAATATCTTCACCAAAACTTACACAACTATGTTCTGACCAACTCACCTCTCGCCTTTAGATAAGGGGACAGTGGGAGAGGTCTTTATAAACTCTTAATCACTGCAATTATATCTTCTTCGCCGTATTCAGCTTCAGCTTCCTGAAAAGTCTTGAACACGGTTTCTCCCAACGGGGAATTCAGTCCGCTCTGTTTTGCCAGCCTTAAATCCTTTGCAATGTGTTTCAATGCGAAAGCCGCCTGATAGTTTTCCTGCAGTATTGCTTCGCCCTTGATCTTCATGTAGGTATTCCCCATGGCACTGTTTTGGATAATACTGAGTAAATCCTCGGACTGAATGCCATTTTCTTTTGCAAAAAGCACTACCTCCGCAAGTCCCTGGCTCATGATCCCCAGCAAGGTATTCACAGCCAACTTGGCACTGTTCCCGGCACCGGTTCCTCCGACATGGATGGCCAACTTGCTTAGAGGATCGAATATTGACTTAACCTGCCAAAACACATCCTCTTCTCCCCCAACCATCACCACCAAAGTCCCTGTCTCAACCTGTTTCACGCTCCCCGAAACAGGAGCATCCAGATATTGGTTTCCCTGTTGCCTGCATAATTCAGCCATTTCTTTGCTGACCTGCGCCGAAACCGTACTCATGTTGAGAATAACTTTCCCGGACACCCCGGGGCTCAACAATCCTCCTTGGCCGGTAAAGATATCCCGAATGGCCTGATCGTCTGAAACCATGACGATCACCACATCGGTTATTTTAATGAGTTCCTCCGGAGAGAAAGCAACAGAGATACTTTTATCTGCAAAGGACGTCTCTTTTCCCGGAGTCCTGTTATAAACTGTTACCGGATACCCTACTTCCAACAAACGGCTTATCATGGGAATACCCATTCTTCCAAGGCCGATAAAGCCAATTTTCTGTTTCATGTATTTTATTAATTATATCTGTTTCTTCTAATTACCAGCCTTTTATTAATTATCTCTGTTTCTTTTAATTACCAGCCTTGAAACGTCAGTCTATATTCAACCCGAAAAGATGAAGCACTTAGTTTCAACTCTTCCTTGCCCGAAGGGCTTATTATTTTTGCATAGGGCAACACCCTATGATATTAAAAATGGCCATACCCTATGATATTAAAGAATGGCCACACCCTGTGATATTAAGAGGGCACCACCCTATGATTTAAAGATTCAAAAGTATCCCTATGCATGTATTTGCGGATGTGTCCCATAAATCACCTCCAACCCTTCAATATCAGTAACAAACCGCTCAAGCTGACCTTCGGTATACCCGGTCTTTTCCATGGTCGCAAAAGACTTTAAAAGACTCTCTTGTTCTTCTTTTGTCAATAGCTTATCTGCCATGCGGAAAAGAACATTGTTTTCCTTGGCAATATGCGACCTCAACAAGTCAATATACCCCTGCATGTTTTCGTATAGTGGCGTTAACGCCGAAGAATCGCCATATTTGTAGGCCTTGAGGTTTTCGCTCATTCCTTTCACAAAGTTCCTCCCTTCCGAATGTTCATGAAGCATCACTGCTACCGGTCCCTGCTCTTTCGAGAAACCCTTTTTTATCAGCAAAGGGAAAAACAGGCTTTCTTCCTTGACATGATGAAACCCGTCAGCATAATTCTTTATCAACCTGACCACCATTTCCAGGTGTGAAAGCTCGGTGGAAATATTCAGCACCATTTTCTCCATCACATCAATTAAACGGAGAATGTATTTGTGATCGTTTTCCAGATCAGAAGTTGCTGTAACCATATCTAATATTTTTAAGTGAAATCTAAAACAAAAATAGACACAACTGGACACAAAAATAAATATCCTTAGAATAATACCCTTTATAATCTATCATAATTATTTTTTATTGCATCACAAAGACCCGAATTTAACTCTTGTGTCCTTTTTTGATTCTTGAGGTTTTTTTTCTACAGGGTAAGATTAGTTACACAACTGAAGTGCCCTTGGATACAAGATATTGTTTTCCAAATGCACATGTACGTGCAAGTCATCTTCAAACTCATTCAATAATTTGAGGGTTACCCGGTAGCTGTTGCAGGCATCCTCCGGTAACTGATAGTGTGAGGTCAAAACATTGATTTTATCCATGGCTCCCCCCGCAAATTCGTGCTCCCCTTTCATGCGTTTTATCTCCGATTGAATGGTTTTCTTGGTCTCCGGCAGGTTGCTTTTCATCACTTCCTTGATTGCCGGAAACAGGACTTCCTCTTCCTGGTGTAAGTGTTGAAGCAGTTCCTTGTTGATCATTTCCATCAATTCGGCTATTTCCATCAGTTCAGGGTGATGATCCCCGTGTACTGATTCAATTTTTCGGGTATAGAATAATAAATCGGGTAAACTCTTCACTACGAACTTATGATGGGTGTTCACAATATAATCGGCTAAAAACCCTGTATCCCATTCATTAAAATTAAACGTTTGCCCGATAGTGGTTTTCCTGAGTTCATTCAGTTGATTTCTCAATTCCTCGGGGTCGGTATCTTTCCCTTGACAGGCGTCTTCCAGGCTCATATCCCCACCGCAGCAAAAATCTATTCCTGCATTTTTGAATATCCCGGCTGCCCTGAAATCTTCAGTGACTAGCTGTCCAACCGTTTTTTCCGGTTCTTTTGTTATTGTTGACATTTTATTTTTGAGATTAAGTAATGTCTATATAACTTCTAGCCGGGGTTTTTGTTCAATCATTCCTGACCCTCCCCGACCCCGTCGCTTCTTTTGCGACGGGGTCGGTAAAATGTGTGAATGGTTGGATTGGATTCTTTCTTTTTAAACTTATCGTCAGCCTTTCATTCTTTTAACTGGAATTTACAAAGGTCTGTAGATATATGACTCGCTATAATATTATCAGTTTACTCACCAGATTCTCGGAGTTGGCTTTCACGACACACGAATAAACCCCGCTTTTTAAGCACGATACATTGATGGTTGGCATCGCGGTATCTCCCGAAGTAACCACAGAGCCGGTCATCGAGTAGATAGCATACCTGAAAATCCCGGTGTTTCCGTCTATGCTCAGGTGAATCTGGCCTTTTGCCGGATTTGGTGAAATAGTGAGTTTACGCACTGTAGGTCGGTTAACTGCCGTGGGAGCCGTAGCACTTGGATGAGCCGCAACCCGATACACGCTGTCCTTCATGTTTCCCCAGATATATTCTGCCAGTTCAGGATGATCAATGAATGGATTACGGTTTTTCTGAATGGCATATACTTTTTCAACCCGGGTCAATTCTTTCCGGCTCACCGGATCCTGACGGCTCCATTTCAACAACAATTGTATCGCTCCCGGTTTCAACGTCGGATAGGTATCCGCTTCCATCATAATTCCCTGAGATGTTGTGACCTTCCATTTGTCGACATAATGCTGATAGGCAGTGGCTACATAAAAATACCCGCGGGCAAAGTCTCCCTTATATTTATCGGCAGGTTCGAAAACTGTACCGGTATATCCATCGTAAGGGCCACCTATTCCGATTTTTGTTTCTCCATTCGTATGGGCAAGTGTCCCGGTAACTTCACCCAGGGGGTTATCGCTTTTGTAGTCGTTGTACTTCCCGTCCGAGGGATACAAATGATTTAAATCCCTGGCGGCACAGTCAGGGTGAGTGATGTCGCACCCCCACCAGCTCTTCGGCACGGAATGTTCTATTTGTATGGTCGATCCAAACCCCGGATAACCCAGTGCCACGTAGCCGTCCGGGAACTTCCTGAGTGAATCGGAATACATATCAATCACCGTATTGTTTATGGTATCCCGGTCAGTGGAATAAAAACCCTGCCAGGTATGCCCTGTATTCGAACCGTACTTCAGATAGCTCGTGGTATCCTGGCAAATAATAACGTGTACAGCTGTTTTCAATGCAGCGGATGTCAAACCATCGAGGGAGGAATAATAATCCTTGGGAATAGCACCTGAAACCGAAAGTGTGAGAAATAGAAAAAATGAGATAGGGAAGAGAGTCTTCATATTTATAAAATCGATTGTATATTTCGTTGTTACCTGTTGGGAAGCCGATAAATGAGCTGCCAATAATAGTTCTACTTTCGCATCTCTGCAAAAAAATAGATGGAGCATTTCCACCTATATATAGTTCATTTCGTATATTGCTGGCGCCTCATGAAAGTATGACGTCGCAAATATAATGATTAATTTCAGATACTTGTATTTTTTTAAAATTTCTCTGATCATCCAATTCCAATCGAGCCGGATTGAGCGTGCGACTCTGATACGAGAATAAGTATTAGTCTCGTTCTTAATAAGAATTGCAAGACAACAAAAACCGGCCCTTCGCATAATAACGAAGGGTCGGTAATTGACATTGAGAGTAAAACAACAGTGTGAGTCTAATAATGACTCTTCCTCTCAAAGATTTGTTCCATTATGATGGTTTATTGATTCGTTCCAAATAATACAGTTGGTAGTATTGAAGCATTCAATGTCTGATCATCTACATTGTTTGTCCATACTGTACCGGTGGCAAGTGGGGAAGTACCTGAAGGTACGGATGATCCGTTATAGAAATCATTCTGTTGACCCGATTTGTTTTTAAAATTCACCCGGTTGTTTTGTAATGTATTATTTGCACAAGTCGGAGCAGACTGGTTCCACAAATAAATTCACACATTGGTAAAGGATTGACTCCTACCGTAAATTTGATTATTCTGTAGTACATTGTTGGTACCACCTGAGACAGCTATTCCGTACTGACCCGGATCCACCAGGATATTGTTGCTTGCACTCTGGTAGCCACCGCCACCATCGCCCAGCATAATTCCACCGCCTGAACCGGATGGTCCGCCTCCACGAAGCTTGTTCCCGTTGATCATGATTGGACTGGCTGCTGTTCCCGTGCTCATCCACATGCTGATGAGATCCTCTGTACTGCTCTTTCCTGTTTGATTATCGCAGGTGTTGTAGCTGATCGAGTTGCTGGCTCCCGAACAATTGTCAAATTGTGCCATTTGAGCCTGTGGGAATGGTCCCTGTATGTTCTTGACGTCATTATAGTTGAACACAATCCCTCCCGTACATTTTACGGCATAGAGCCCTGATTGAACGCTATCAATCTCACAATGGGTGATCGTAATGTTATAGCAATTGTTCAAGTTGATCGCATTCCTTCCTGTATGGCTGATTTTCATGCCTGTAATGATCATGTCATGGCAATTATTCAAGGTGATACCGATACCGGAGATGTTCCCAATGAATTTCCCCGAGATAGTCTGGCCGCTTACCCCTGAAAGTGATATCGGGGAAGTTGGTGTGTAATTCCCTGTTCCTGTTGGAGTGACTACCGGAGCCGTATATGTGATCTGATTCCCGTAACCTGTCAGGCCGTAGGAGTTAGTGGCATAGGCCCGTACATAATAGGTTGTTGGAAGTCCTGTGAGTGTGACACTAAAACTTGAAGCGGTGCCACTTGCCACCACGTGGTTTGCAGTCGTTGGATTGGCAGTTGTGCCCCAGCATACACCACTCGCGGTGATGGTTGCATGTGAGCTCCCTGTATTGGTTATGTTACCGCCACTGACTGCTGTGGTGGAGGTTACTGCTGATAATGCAATTGTTGATAATGTTGGTGCTACTGCTGTCCTTCTATATTCATCCTGTACACCTGTTGCCGGTTTGGTTGGATCGGTCACATCGTTTGCAGTGGTGCAAGATTGGATGCCTAAAGCCAATAAACCTAAAAGTAAGATACCTGTTAATTTTTCTGTTCTCTTTTTCATTCAATTTGGTTTTTAATTAGTAATAAAAAAATATAATACTATTTTTTGCCGTAGTACTATATGTGTTATTCCAAAATAAAATTTTCTTGAAATTTAATTTGAAATTGTCTGTTGTTTATGAATAAACATACAAACGACTGCCATTATTATATTCGTCAAAAAGCAGAAATTTCTCGTTAACATGTAAAACATAGCTTAAATTACTGACAATAAATGAACTATCCAAATTCACGAATTTGATCTTTTAAAAATTAAAATGCATTGCTAACTAATTGATACATAATACAATTTCAAGTCGCGTAGCATTTTTTCCGATCGGTTTATTTGTAGTAGCCTGTAGTAATATGTGCTACATTCTGCTACATATTTGTATTTTGGAATTTCCATCTATCGGCTATTTTTCATCCGGTTTTTATGCATAAATAGAGCTGCGTGATTCTCCTGAAAGTGGGACTATTATTAAGTTAGAAGTGTGACTTCATACGTGAATATTTTAGTTCACACCCTAAAATCAATAGGATTTGTTAATTTGGTCGGAAAACAAATGACACGTCTGTGTCGGTAAGTGCAAAGGCGGTAAAAATATATTGCTTGTGATAAATATAATAATATGCGCGAATGGGTCGAATATAATAAATCGACCCCGTCAGGAATACTGACGGGGCCGGTAAAAGGATATTGCAATCTGATCTTGAGAATGCGTCTTCAAAACTACTTATCGACCCAGGGTCGGTAAAAGTATTTTGTCAACTACCCATCGACCCGCTCGGCAAACTACTATCACGAGGATTCAACCGAGCGGGTCGTATACATTAGGTAAAAATAGTAGCCGTGAGAGTGCGACTACAGTACGAGAATAGGTCTTGTCGCGCTCTCGATAAAATCTATCGACCCGCTCCCTCTTCCACTAGCACAATACTTCAACCGAGCGGGTCGTATCGGCTCACACGGCCCCGTCGGTATTTCCCGACGGGGCCGATAAAAGGTCTATTGCAACATTCTCAATAGGAATACAATAATAATACCTACTTATCGACCTGCTCACCACACCGCTCCTATGAGGATCTAAGTAAGCGGGTCGAATATAAACTAAACACAAGAAGGGCCACACATCAAGTGAAGCCCTTCATATTTGATAAAGCAATAATGAATCTTTAGTGGATAACCTTTATTAGGTGCACAGTCCATACCGTGGTAGAATAAGGGGAAATAAATCCTGCACCAATTGACCCATACCCAAGTTCCTGGGGCAATATAATATCCCGGGTCTCTCCCACCTTCATCTGAATCAAATTCGCAGTCCATCCCCTCACCAGCTGGTTGGCATAAAAGGTATTTGGAGTAGCCACACTATCGGGAGGAATGACTGTGCCCGAATAATTTTGATCAAATATATATCCGGTAATCAGTTGCCCCCGGTAATCAACTGTCACCTTGTCAGTTGCCAGCGGACTCATACTCTTCGGATCCCCAGGAGTCGTCACGTTATAATAAAAACTGCTGCCCCCACTGCTTGCCGGAATGGTGTACAGCGTATAACCGGTGCTGTCTTTCATATTTGTGAAATAACTATCATTCAGCTTTTTCCACGCGGAGTAATCGGTGGTAGGATCAATTGAAACACACGAAGTGATTATTAAAAGGATTACTACGAAAGTGAGAATACCGGAAAGTGTGCTTTTCATGATGGCCTGAAGTTGAATTATTAGGGTGCAAAGATACATTATTCTCTCGGTTTTGTGGTCTTGAGAGTGCGACTACAGTAAGAGAATTAGGTCTTGTCGCCACTCAATAGGAATAGCACGATAGCTTAGTCGCACTCCCACTCTTAAACAACCGGATTACTGCATGAACATCAAGTGGGAGGGCGACATCTCATCATTGAGAGTGCGACTAC
>CAIYOZ010000229.1 GCA_903927945.1 uncultured Bacteroidales bacterium
AACCTTATTACCTTATTTCAACTTCATGTTTCAATTTGAAAGTATTATCATTTTCAATTATAGTTTTAACACATCCTCTTTAGCTTGGGGCGGGATATTCAATCAGTAACCAATCAACTTAATAATCCTTCCAACTTTCCAAACTCCTCAAACTCTTTAAACGCGGAACGCGGAACACTGAACACTGAACTATTTATCCCACCTACTGCCACACCACAACTCCCGCAACTCCCAGTTCCTTCGTCCCGAAGATAATCTTTGATTTGGCAGGTATGTTCACCAAAACTTTCGAGGAGGAGTAATTGATTGCTACCCAGAATCCGTCCCTCCAGTTCACCATCACACCTTCAGGTTGTTCGTTGGTTGTAATGCCCGATTCATCGTATACTTTTTTCAGTACTTCTTTTTCCATCTTGCCATCCGTGGTCACTGTCCCGATATAGGTGACTGTTCCTTTGCCCACCCGGTGGTGCACAACGGAAGCTTTCCCGGCATAAAACTGATCGGCATAAGTAGCCCATGTTTCGACTCCGAAATAAGGTTCCAGGATATCGCCCCATACATTCCAGGTATAGTTTTTCGTATTAAATGTTACTGTGGCTTTCGTCTCTTTGCTCAATTCGTCATACATGGCTATCTTCGCGCCAATCAGGGAGGCAATGGCGTCTCCCCACGGTGCCTCAAAGAAATGACCGTTGCGGTCTTTCAGCCCCGTCCGGCAGGTAAGTACCAAATGACCGCCATTCTCGGCATATTTTCTCCATTTTTCAACCAACGCCTTGTCTACCATCTGGTAAGCCGGGGCAACCACCACCGGATAGGCGGACAGGTCACGGTCTTCCCCTACAATATCCACCGGTACGCAAAGTGATTTCAGGTTCGAATAATACCGGGTAATCAGTCCCACTTCATCCCATTGGTAGGTTTGTTTCTGTACTTCAGTCTCCCAGATGTTATCCGGGTTATAGAGCACTGCCGTCTTGCGGGCAGCATATTCTGCCGGCATAGGTGCCTTGGGTTTGTATAACTTGCGTAGTTCGCGGATTTCCTTCATAAACTCGCTGTATTGCTGTCCGCCAAAGAGTTCGGTTGCCCCATCGGTTCCCACCATGCCGTAATGGAATTGCTCGCCACCATAGAGCGGTTGACGGAAGCGGTAAGAGCATATAAAATCCAGTCCACCGGCAAAGGCATTCCACAACCACGCCCTGATGACTCCCGGATAAGGCAGCGGGTTATAGCTTCCCCAGTTTACCTGTCCCGGTTGAAGTTCCATCACCCCGGTCACTCCTTTGAGCGGACGGAAGAAGTCATTGGCCCACGATATCCTCCAGGGATCGCCCAGACGGAATCCCTGATCGCCCACCCCGGCAGTATAACCCGCCACGGGATACATGGTGTAGGAGATAAAGTCCAAATCCTTATTCCGCCATGGATCCACATCGGTGTGGATGTGCATGAAGTTGGACGTGACAAACTGATCCTTGGTGATGCTCTCGCGCAAGGTGTTGTATTGCATGGAGATAAACCCGGCGCATTCGTCGGCGCTGAACCGTTTGAAATCGACTATCGAAATAGGACTGGCCACTCCCGAGATCAGGCGGGGTGCGTTTGGAATCTCTACCTGGCTGAAATCGGTATAAACTCCCGACCAAAAGGCAGTTCCCCAGGCCTCGTTCAGGGCGGCGATGGTTTTATATTTCTGTTGGAGCCAGGCCTTAAAATTCTTCTGTACGGCAGGGCTGAAATCGTAGGTACCGTAATGCGAAGGTTCGTTATCGATTTGCCATCCCCAGATACGCTTGTCGTTGCCGTAATGTTTGGCCTGGGCGGCATCCAGCCTGGTGACCAACTCCCTGAATTTTGGGTTCGACCATGACCCGTGCTGACGAGTGCCATGTTCTGCCGTTTGTCCGGTGGGCAGTTCCACCAACACTTCGGGGTATTTTTTTATCAGCCATACCGGTGGTGTCGCCGAGGAAGTGCACATGATCACTTTCAGATGGTGTTTGGCTGCCAGCTCCACGGCCTTATCCAGCCATTTGAAGTCATACTGTCCCTCCACAGGTTCCATTTGCGCCCAGGCAAACTCGGCCATGTGCGTAAATTCAAACCCCATGTCCTCCATTTTCTTGAAATCACGGTCCCACTGGTCGGGATTCCAGGCCTCCGGATAATAGTAAACTCCGGTCTCCACCATTTTTTCAGGGTTGAAAAAGCCTTGTGCTTTTGGAAATACGGTGAGTGCCAGCAACACTCCCACGAAAAGTAGTTTCTTCATACTTCTTGGTTAATTGGTTAATTGGTTAATTGGTTAATTGGTTGATTGAATGATTGGTTGATTGGTTAGTTGGTTCGTACTGCCAACTATCAACTACCTACTCTCCACTAATCTATTCCATAGAAAAAGAAACACAAAGATAATGGATTTTTTAATGCTTTTAACTCAGTTTACCGGTTTATTCCATCACCTCATCATGTTTTTTTTGGGTTACCTCAAGAATTCCTTCAGCACACTTTCAGTTTCTCTGCTCCTGAACTTGTTCTTTGTTTGCTCTATGTTTGCTTTAGGTTGCGAGGGGGTTCCTAGGGGGTTGCGAGGGGGTTGCGAGGGGGTTCCGAGGGATGGATCTCTTCCAACCCCCAACCAACCCCCTGGGTACTCCCTTCAAATACCCTTTATATATAAAACGAAGTAATACTAAACTCCGTTCAGTCATAGATTGAAGAGCGATGAATTGAACTCCGAATCGGCTTTGTGACAGATAAAGATACTATTCAGACCTGAAAACACTGAAAACAGATAACCTTCAGGGGATTGAATACACTCAGGACTGTTAAATATAAGGGCTTATCGAGTTAATAATCATTAATTATTCGGCCGGTCCGGATGTAATAGTGTGTAAGGAGCTGTAAGGAGCTGTAAAAGCATTTAAAAATGTTGTTTAACAGTTTTCAACTGTGTTTAAGTTAAAGAAAAAGTATTTATCTTTACAACGTAATATCAACCGAAATTCCGGTTGAGTTGAAAAATAACCGGAATTTATTCATTCATTTTAAAACTTAATCACTATGAGTGTAGCACAAAATCCACTGACAGGACCCATGAAGAATTCAATGGGTAACTTTACGACGTACACCTTACACGGGATGAATATCATTCGTTCGAAGGCATTTAAACCCAAAGATCCCAAATCTGAAAAGCAACTGAACATGCGGGCAAGGATGTCCCGGATAGCAGAATTGTATCGGAAATGCAGCCCGGTTATCAGCCTGGGCTTCCCGGAACGCAAAGAGTACCAATCACCTCAAAACCTGTTTGTTTCTTCCAATTTCAACACGGCATTCGTGGAGGTGGATCAAAAACCCGTCATCAGTTATCCTTTGATGCTGATTGCCAAAGGTTCGTTGCCACCTGTGACGATAACCGATGCCACCATTGATTCGGAAGGAGTGACGCTTCGCTATGATAGCCAATCATTGGCTCCTGATTTGAATGCCGACGATGAAATCATGGCCTGTGCATTATTAGATACCGGCTCGCTGCTTAAGACCCGGCAATTTATCGGATATGAAGCTATTGGTACCATACAGTTGAAATACCAAAACTTGCAAGCTGAAGAGGTGGTATGCTGCTATGTGTTTGTACGAAGCGGGAATGGGGATAAGGCTTCGGATTCGGTGTGGGTGCCCATCATCCAATAGGTTTTAATTTAAACGAATACCTATCTAAAAAGAAAAGAATAGTGGTTCTATTGTCATCCTTGATTTCTTTTAATTCACGATACCTTTACCTTAAAGAACCCAGACCATCACGTCCGGGTTTTTTAATGCATGGAAACACCCGTAAACAGCCGTTTTATAAATTTGTTTAAATAAAAGTGTTACAGTTGGATGGGATTGTTAAAAATGTTTTGTATTTTTGAGGGCAAAAAACTACACGTGCAACCGTCTGGAACTAAACATACCATATGGAAATCAGGAGATTTCCTTTTAGGCAGGAGCCTTTTAACTTCAATGCCAAAATTTAAGAGTTCTGTATGCGAACAACACCCAATAACCACTATTGTATTATATTGCGGCTAATAAACATGATAGAACAAGTTCATAATACGGATAAGGTGGATATATGCGAACAAGGAGTTCGCATAGCGAGTCGTTATGCCCCATTCTAGAAAAAAAACAAAAGACAATAGACATGAGAAATCTTAAGACTGTAATCTTTCAAAAAAATGAATATGAATATGAAATTGACGACAAAAATATTATTTGGGTTAAGGTTGGTGACAATTTTATTGGAGCAGATAAACCTTGTTCAACAAAACCAAATGATGATGAGATTAAAGCAATAGTTATTGATATATTGAAATCTCATTTTTCGTATTAAATCTTGAATTTAATTTTTAATTCAACCGATCTTTAAAAGTTATCAATTATGTACATATTTGAAATACATTCAAAAGAAAACTATATTTTTATAGACGACATTAATGATCCAAACAAGATGAGATTTAATCTTCGAGGAGATAGCAAATACCTTTATAGAGATATTGCCGCACCTGCTTTCAAAAAGATACAGAATGGTTCTGATTTTATATTTGAAAGTGGATATTTAATTAATGATAACTTTACAAATTGTCCACTAAAAATTCAGAATGTAACTATCAGTAGTTTTGAAATAATTTCTCACAAACTAAATTCAAAATTGACTGCGTATGTCAATAATAAAAATAATGAGCAGAAAACTAAAAATATCGAGATTATTACAAATTCAAAACTTTCTAGTTTACCTAGAATGATTGAATGTTTGAATTTTTATATAAAAAGCGGAAAAGATTTATATATGATTGATACTTCAATATTTCAGTCTGATATATTATTTAAAAGTTATTATTATTTAGAGTTAATTCAACTAATCAACAATCTTAAATTTGAATTTTATGATATATATGTAATGAGAGTGGGTAAAGATGACCATGAATCGACTGAAATATACATTTCAAATCTGCCAGAGAGTAATTATTTATCTGAGTTATTCAAAACTATTTTATATAAACTTGACTCAGGATTCAAATTTAATAATGAGAGATTAATTTTATTTGAAAGCCAACTTTATGAAAATGAGAAAGAGAAAGAAATAATCAAAGATTATTTAAAATACAATATAAAAGAATACTTTAACCCTGATTTAGAATTACTTGATAGAATGTTAATACCATTAACACAAATCAATGAATCAAAATAAAATTATGAGAAATAAAATTTACAATCTTGATGATGAATTTGATTTCGGAAGAAATAAGGGTAAAACTATCAAAGAGTTACTCCAAGTTAATCCTGGGTATGTAGATTGGGTTATCCGAAATATTGAAGGTTTTGCTTTGTCTAATGAAGCATTCCAGCAAGCAAAGATTATTACAGAAGGAAAAAGATTTTCAAAAAAAGAGATAGTAGAATTATCTAACGAAAAGCAAAATTTACCAATTTTATTCAGAAAACTTTATGGTTGGGATTATGATTTTTCAAAAGAAGACATTCTACTTATAAACAATTTGAAAATCAACGAAATTAATTCAAAGACGAAAAATACATATTCAGTTCATAGTTACCATGATGATACAGATTGGAGTAATTATAATGACGATATTGATATGGATCAACAAAGTGAAGAATTTTGGAATCAGTTTTAAGAGATTATAAATAAAGTTACTTAAAGATAGAAACTAACTGCTACTATGAAATTTGAAATAGAAGAAAATCCTACTGAAATTAAAGAATGTATTCAACAAGTGCGTGACCAGATATTTTGTGATAAAAAAGGAGTTTATAAAATACCTCAAGACTTGAAAATTGTAGGTTATCCCGAAGAAGTCATAAATTCATTCCTTGACTTTATTGGTCAATTTGTTGAACACCAATCGGGTATATTGAAAAATATAAAAGAAGGAATATTTACTGTAGAATGCAGAGAAGAAGACTAAATTAAAAAAAAAGAACGAGGGCATAATACATAGGACTTCGTGTGGTCGGAACGACCTAGCATGAAGTCTCAGTTGCACTACATCCCAATTGCGATTTTGAAAAGGGGAGAAATAAAGGAGTTTTATGTTCTATGGAGTTATCGGTGGGTTTTGTGGAGTTACGA
>CAIYOZ010000230.1 GCA_903927945.1 uncultured Bacteroidales bacterium
CAGACAGAAGAGTTGAAATAAGAAAGGTTATGAAGTATTCAGGTTCAAGAATTATAGTATATTACCCCCTGGAATTTCTAAAGCATTTATTCTAGTAAATAAAAAGATTGCATATACTGATTGGGTAAATAAAAAAAGGCTTTTAATGGAAATTCCATTAAAGCCTTTTTTTATTTTTCTATTAGATAGTTACTTCAATCCAAGTTTTTTCTTGACCAATGGAGTGACATCATTTGATTTTGGAGACTGATAAATGATACTTTGAGTGCTCAAATCAAAAATATACAAATATCCACTTTCAGCACCCACTTCGTTGATAGCTTTCTTAACTTTTTCAATCACCGGAGTAAACAGTTCTTGTTGCTTCTTTTGTAAATCGGCACTTGCAGTCTGGTTAAAAGTCGAAATACGTTGTTCTATTTCTGAAATTTCACCTTGACGGGCTTGTTTAATACTTTCAGGCATAGTAGCCTGTTTGTCTTGAAATTCCTTCACTTTTGCGTAATATTCTTCACGCATTTTTACCAATTCTTTTTCCCATTGACTTTGTAAATCACTGATTTTTTTCTCAATGACAGTGCGTTCCGGCATAAGTGTCAGAATCTCTTGAGAATTTACGTGGCCCAATTTAACTTCTTGCGCCATTAAACTAAATGGAAGTGCGCAAAGTAATACTAATGCAATTTTTTTGAACATGATTTGTTTATTTTGAGTTTTTATTATTTGTTACGGGTTGCAAATGTAAATAATTATTTTGAATATCCCAATTTTTGAAGCACTGCATCGCTAATATCCAGTTTCGGTGAAGTGAAAATGACACTCATAGCAGAACTTTTATCGAATACAAGCTCCAGATCTTTTTCCTTGCTGATATCCTGTATAGCTGTATATATTTCATCCTGAATGGGTTTCATTAAGCTTTGACGTTTTTTAAACAATTCACCTTCTGGTCCAAAATAACTGCGTTTTAATTCCTGAACAGCTTTTTCTTTAGCAACTATTTCTTCTTCACGCTTTACTTTCATGTCTTCTGATAGAAATACAAGTTCAGTTTGATAATTCTTATACATTTTCTGAACCTCTTGCATCTGAGCATCGATATCCGATTGCCACTTTTTTGACACCTGGTTCAACTGATCATTGGCCGTCTCGTACGAAGGAATATTTTTCATTATATAATCCATATCGACTAGAGCAATCTTTTGCGCGTTACCGGCAAATGCTATCCCGATCAATAAACAGAGTGCAATGATTATTTTCTTCATTTTTTATTTTCAATTATTGGTTAAAACTTCAATTTCAACGACTGATATTTATAGAATAATCTTGAACATATTCCTGACAATTCTCCAATCTCAGTTCTTTGACTTATAGTTCCTGACCTAACACAAAGTGGAATTGACTTCCGCTGACGGTCCCGTTAATTTTATCGAAACCATAACCCCAGTCGATACCCATCATACCAAACATTGGCAGGAAGATACGTACACCCACTCCGGCAGTTCGTTTCAAATCGAACGGATTATAGTTCTGAATTTTATTAAAACAGTTTCCTGCTTCGACGAAGGACAATGCATAAATGGTGGCCGATTGTTCTAAAGATAATGGATAACGAAGTTCCATGGTGAATTTATCATAGACGTAACCCATTGGTGAAAGTGTTTTAGGATCGATAGGAGTAAGTGCTCCGCTGGTGTAACCACGCATGGCTATGTAATCGGTACCATAGCTGGTGTTATTGGCCATTCCATCGCCCCCCATATTAAATGTTTCAAATGGTGAACGGGCGTTTTCATTGTATTGACCCAGGTACGAGAATATGGCTCTACTCATTAAGACCAATTTATTATCGGCACTCAGCGGGGTAAATGTTTTCCCGTTGAAAGTCCATTTATGATATTCAAGGAACCTGTAACGATCGGCAGATGTCAGGGTTGGATCGGAATATGATTTCCCGTCTACTTTTCCACCATTTATCACCGAATAAGGAGGTGTAATCTTTAAACCCAGTGAGAACACCGAACCGCTTCGGGTATAGATCGGATTATCAATGGAACTCCTGCTTAAAGTCAAATTCACACTGAAATTATTGTAATTGCCGTCAGTTAATGGCGGTAAATATAACCAGTTTTTAAGCATGAACAATTGATAGGATAATTCACCATAGAAAGTGAAATAGTCATCCGGCCAGCTTAACCTTTTTCCATAACCCAGGGAAGCTCCCAATGTACGCATATACTTGTTAGGGTCGATCTCACTCTGATATTGCGAGCTGTAACTACTGCTGCTATTTCCGTAGCCATAATTGCTTGCCAAAGAATTGATATAGTTGCTGTAATTAGAAGCGTAACGGCTACTCACATCAGCTTGTGTGGAATAATATATGGACGATGAAAGTGAGTTCGGACGCTTTCCGCCTAACCATGGTTCCAGGAACGATAAACTCACCTGCGAATAGGATTGTCCGTTTGTCTTTCCGTTTATGGTTAAGGTTTGTCCTTCACCCTGGGGAACGATGCGATATGTATCCGGTTTAAATAAATTCTGTATGGCAAAATTACTGAATTTTAAGCCAATACTACCCACAACTCCGGTTGAACCCCAGCCTGCAGAAAATTCAATCTGATCACTTCCTTTGGTTTCAAGTTCGTAATTGATGTCTACCGTCCCATTCTCAGGGTCAGGCAAAATATCCGGTTTAATCTTTTCAGGATCAAAATGTCCCATCTGAGCCAATTCCCGCAATGAACGCATGATGTCTTCCTGGCTGTACAACTGTCCGGGCTTGGTACGTAACTCACGTCGTACGACGTGTTCATACACACGACTATTCCCTTTTATACCGATCTCATTGATGGTTGCAGGTTTCCCTTCGTATATACGCATTTCAAAGTCAATGGAATCATTATCCACCTGAACCTCTACCGGATCAACATTAAAGAAAAGATACCCGCGATTCTGATAGAGTTTACTCACAGCATCATCGTCACTCTGAAGCCTTGCCATTAGGTTTTTATGATTGTATACATCCCCCTTTTTTACACCCAGGATAGTATTCAGATAATCATATGGGTAAATGGTATTTCCAATCCATTTGATTTTCCGGTAATAATACTTTTTACCCTCGTTTACCGTCAAAAACACATTCACTGTCTTGTTGTCGAAAGGCACTACACTATCCGAAGCAATATAGGCATCGCGATACCCTATTTCGTTGTATTTATCAATCAAGGCAATTTTATCCTTTTCATATTCTTCACGTACAAACTTTTTGGTACGAAAGAAATTTCGCCAATTATTATCATTGGTCTTTTTCATGGCCCTGTTGATCTGATTATGGGTCAAGGCAGTATTTCCACTATAATTGAGTTGGTGAATTTTTGTTTTGAGTTTTTTGTCCACGTTTATATCCACAATCACATATCCTGCTTTTTTAGGATCATTCCGTTGATACACATTCACCTGTACATTCAAAAAGCCTTTTTCCTCCAGGTATTTATCGATCACTTTCTTTGCCCTGTCCGAAATATTAGGGGTAATTTGATTCCCTTTGACAATACCCACTCTGATTTCCAGATCTTCTATTTCCGATTTTTTCAACCCGATATAATTCACCTCCGATACACGTGGACGTTCCTTCAATGCAATATTCAACCAAACTTTACCATCCTTGATTTTAGTAGCCAGTATTTTTACGTCTGAAAACAACCCTTGTTTCCAAAACCGTTTGACAGCATTCGTAATGGCATCACCCGGTATATTGATCACATCACCCACTGCCAGCCCTGAAAAACCAATAAGCACGAAATCTTCGTAATTACCGGCACCACTGACTGTAATGGCTGCAATCTCATATTTTGGGGTCGAATTGCTGTATTCAATAATGGGCAGGATAGTTGAATCTTTTACCTGTGTGGTTTGTGCTCCAAGAAGTTGGCTTATAATAATCAACAGCGTAAAAGAGAAAAACGTTTTGTAGTGCATAATAAATTTTGAAGTGTCGAGGGTTAATGTCTTGGATGTATTATTTACCAAAACGGCGTTCTCGTTGTTGAAATTCATAAATTGCTTGATAAAAATTATCTTTACGGAAAGCGGGCCAATGTGTTTGAGTAAAATACAACTCGGTATAGGCAATTTGCCAGAGTAAAAAATTACTGATTCGTTCTTCCCCACTGGTTCTGATCATTAAATCAGGATCAGGGATCGATTTGGTTGTCAAATGTCCGCTTATCAATTCGTCGGTTATATCTTCAATCGTATACTTACCTTCCTGCACTTCAGTACAAATCTGCTTCATTGCATTTGTTATTTCCCAGCGTGAGGAATAACTTAAAGCCAATACCAGGGCCAACCCGGTATTCTCTGATGTCACGGCTATGCAACGTTGCAGTTTTTCAGCTGCGTTTCCCGGCAACCGGCTTAAATCACCAATTGCCATCAGACGCACGTTGTTTTTATTCAACGTAGGAGTTTCATTTTCGATGGTGTCAATTAATAATTCCATCAACGCATCAACTTCCTGTTGGGGACGACTCCAGTTCTCAGTTGAAAATGCATAGAGTGTCAGGTATTCAATTCCTATTTCAGCAGCTGCTTCGGTAGTTTCACGCACGGAGGTAACTCCATTCTGATGTCCGAAAATCCGATCATAACCTTGTTCGATTGCCCAACGTCCGTTACCATCCATAATGATGGCTATGTGCTTGGGTAAACGGGTTTTATCAATTTTTTCTTTTATGGATGACATCGTCTATGTAAGGTTTTCTTATTTAATGTAATTATGGCTGTCTTTGAGAACTGTAGAATTCTCGCAATCACAATGTTTTTTCCAAATGTCAAAACTCAAGCCAATCGTAAAAGTCGAAAGCAAGTCATTGTTTAAAAAATTAGACCCGTTTAATCGGTTTGAATTATTTAATGGATCTGGAATGGATGGCTTTGTTGTTCCTTCCAGGTTATCCGCTAAAAGCAATCTGTTACTCCATTTTAAATCTAAATTCCAACGATTTCCCAGTTTTACCTTGAACCCTACTCCAAAGGGGATGCTGAATTCCGGTAATTTTTGCCCTTTATATACTTCGGTCATCATCCCCATTCCGGCAAAAATATACGGCGAATAGGTCTTACTAAACTGCTTGTTCTCATTCTTTTCAAGCTCAAAAAAATTGAACTCGCCACAAATATCACCCGCCAGGATTCGATTATTAAAAGATCCTGTCTTTGAAATGGTTGCTAAAGTCAATTCCGCCCGAGCCGCTAGCCGCGGATCAAAGTTATACCTTAGATAACCACTAAAGGCAGGATTCATATTACTGAATGGCAAACTGTTAACATCTCCTATATAATAGGATCCTCCCGCCGACACCCCAATTTCAGCCTTATAATCCTCCTGGGCAAAAGATTGAAATGAAATCAGGCAAAAAACACTAAAAATCAATAATCTAATTCGTTTTAATTTCATACTTTTTGAATGAGTATAATTAATTAAACTTAGAACGTATTTTTAGCGTTTTAATTTCATCAATTCAGTCAATATCTTGCAACAAAAGTAGTGATAATCTTTTAAAGAGGATAAAATGTCCTTTAACTCAAGCCTTTATTTAACATTAAATTGCAAAATTAGTGAGTTAGTAGTAAATAACGTTTCAACTATGATAATTAAGCTTAAAATGCCCTTATTCACGGTACATCCCGAGGGCTAAATCTTCTTTTGCAGTCATTTCCTTCCGCAATTCAGGTGTTTTATCATCCTGTCCGCATAAATGCAAAATCCCGTGAATGATAATCCGTTTTAGTTCTTGCTCGTAACTTACGTTGAATTCTTCGGCATTGCTCTTCACTGTATCCAGGCTGATAAATAGTTCCCCGGATATCCTGGAGCCCTCTGAATTATCGAACGTGATAATATCAGTGAAGAAATCATGGTTCAGAAATTGCTTGTTGACTTCAAGAATCCGGTTGTCTGAACAGAAAATATAGGCAATTTCGCCAATACTTTTTCCGTAGCTTGCCGCTGTTTCCTTAATCCAACGGTTGATTTTTTGTTTCGGTAAAATTGGAAGCTCCACCTCCTCGGCGATAAATTGTATCATAATGGTGATTTTAAATCCACAAATCAAATTATAAAAAACGATTCTATTTAAAAACTGCGTCTTAAAATACAGAGGGTCAATGAAAAAACAAATACCCAAGCAGTATGGCAGCCGTTATGCCCGCCAAATCGGCTATAAGCCCACACACTATGGCATACCGGGTATTTTTTATCCCCACCGAACCAAAGTAAACGGCTATGATATAAAAGGTGGTATCAGTGGAGCCTTGTATAATACTCGACAGTCGTCCTACAAATGAGTCGGCGCCATGCAATTTCATGGTTTGCAGCATCATCCCGCGTGCTCCGCTCCCACTCAACGGCTTCATCAACGCCGTGGGAAGTGCATCTACAAATTCGGTATTAATACCCGTCAGCCCTACCAGCCAGCGGATGCCGTCGGTGAGGAATGTGAGTGCGCCCGAGGCTTGGAACATTCCGATAGCTACTAAAATGGCAATCAGGTAAGGGATGATTTTTATGGCCACCTGAAACCCTTCCTTGGCCCCTTCGATAAACGAATCGTACACATTCACCCTTTTCTTTACTGCCATTACAATGAATGAAACAATGATGGAAAAAAGGATAAAGTTAGCTGCAAAGCCCGAGTACCGGGCAATCTGCTCTTTGGGCAATCCGCTTAAAAAATAAATAATACCTGCGATCAGAGCTATCAAGCCTCCTAGTGTCCCCATCACCACTCTGTTGAACAGGTTTATTTTCTGCACAATGGCTACACTGACCAGTCCGGTGATGAACGCAATAAAAGTGGCCAATAATATGGGTATAAATACATCGGCCGGATTCACGGCACCCATTTGAGCCCGGTACACCATGACGCTGATCGGAATAAGTGTCAGTCCCGCGGTGTTCAACACCAGAAATAGAATCATCGAATTGGACGCTGTTTCCTTATCCTGATTCAGTTCCTGCAATTCTTTCATGGCTTGCAGGCCCATAGGCGTAGCGGCATTATCGAGCCCCAGCATGGTAGCCGACAGGTTCATGAAGATGCTCGTTGTGGCCGGATGGCCTTTCGGTATTTCAGGGAATATCCTGACAAAAAATGGTGCCACCACACGTGATAACCGTTCAAGGACTCCCCCGCGTTCACCAATTTTCATTATCCCCAACCAAAGGGATAAAGCCCCCGTCAACCCCAGTGAGATTTCAAATCCGGATTTTGCCGAACCGAATGCCGCTGTCATGATCTCCGAGAAAATCTGTGAATTGCCAAAGAATACCGTTTGCACGCATGCCACCACAAATGCCACCAGCAGAAAGGCAATCCAGATATAGTTTAGTATCATATAGTATAAGTTCTGTTTTTCAGCTTAATTTCCCCTCTTAATTCCGAATGACCACAAAAGTACAATTTTTTTTGTGTTGCTACACACAAATGTGAAATGAACTGCTTTCCGCGCACTTTCGGATCGACAATCCAACTCGGTCACTTGATCGTATCAACCGGATTTGTCTCTCATTCTTTAGGGGTCGATTCATGGTTCCGGGAAGATTCAGACGAACTTCATTCACTCGTAAATCTTAGTTCAGTCTAAGTTCCCTAGCAGATGTAAGTAGTTGAAAATAAATAAATCTCTTATTTCAACTTCAAAGACTCTGTATTTTTAACTCTACCTACATTACCATGGTCTAAAAAGATCGTATGGTATGGAGGTTATTACTGAACCTGGATCCCGATCACCCTTAATTTTATTTTATATTTTGCTATCTATCCACCCATACTTCATTCTGAATCTCAACTTAATTCTTTCTCTCTTGTAATACATTTCAATAAGGGTTGCGTTAGGGTTGGGAAGGGGTTCAATTAGGTCTACCTATCGGAACCCTAACGCAACCCTAACGCAACCCTAACGGAACCCTTACCCAACTTACAACAAATATAGGTTAAATATAGTGGATTCATTATTGAGAAAACATACCAATTACAGGCCGTTTTCTTTCAAATCATGGAAATTCAGAGACGATTCCCAAATTTTGAAGATTTTAGAATTTTCTGTTAGCTTCATTCATCGCTTTTTTAGCTTTTTCATCAAAATAGCCCTATAAAAAGTTAAAATGAAAGAATGGTCAATAAAAATGCATGTTTAATTATCATATTAATGCTATTATTCGTACATTTGCAAACATATGTATGCTATTAAGCATATTTTATGTCTTTTGGCAATAGATTAATAGATTATGGAATCAATATGCAAGTACAATAAACTGGATTGCTACGGGGCGAAAGAACTCGACTTCCTGTTGGAATTAAGTTCCTTATTGAGCAATAAGGAGATTAATTTAGATGAAGTAATCGGCAATCTGGCCAGACATTTAAATGCCGAGCGGATCATACTGACCGTGCTGAACCGTGAAAATTCGTACATTAATATTGAAGGTTCCTACGGGATCAGTGAGATTGAACGTAAAAAAGCGGTGTATCAGGTAGGGCAGGGTATCATTGGCCGGGTGATTCAGGATGGACTGACAGTCATGATTCCAAAAATAGCCACTTCGGATGAGTTCCTGAATTTGACCCATGCCCCCACAGCCATCAATGGCATTGATGTTTCATTTATTTGCACTCCCATCCGTTACAAAGACCAAATTATAGGCACATTGAGTTTTCATAAAGTATATAAAGGTGCTGTTTCGTTCGATTATGATGTACGATTGCTTCAGATTGTCGGTTCCATGATTGGCCGTACCATGCGTCGCAGGCAGGAATATGCCGAGGAAATGGAACAATTGCGCAATGAGAATAACAATCTGCGCGGTGAACTGCGGAACCGGATCATGCCGGATAAGATAAAAGGCAATTCCGGGAAAATGAATGAAGTATTTTCATTGATTGAAAGCGTGGCAACTACAGATGCTACCGTGTTAATTCGAGGTGAAAGTGGGGTCGGCAAGGAATTAGTGGCTGATGCGATCCATTATAGCAGCCTGCGAAAAGGGAAGCCGTTTATCAAGGTAAATTGCGCAGCCCTGCCCGAAAGCCTGATTGAGAGTGAACTGTTTGGCCATGAGAAAGGATCTTTCACAGGAGCAACTGTGCAACGCATCGGACGATTCGAAGCGGCTAACGGAGGTACCATCTTTCTGGATGAATTTGGAGATATCCCCGCCTCCACTCAGGTAAAACTCCTGAGGGTGTTGCAGGAACGTGAAATTGAACGGGTTGGAGGGACAAAACCTATCAAGGTTGATGTACGGATTCTGTGTGCTACGAATAGAAATTTAGAAGAACTGATATCAAAAGACCAGTTCCGCGAAGACTTATATTACCGGATCAATGTGTTTCCACTTTATATTCCTTCGCTGCGGGAAAGGATCAACGACATTCCGGTGTTAACTGATTTTTTTATTGACAAATTCAACAAACGTCACGGAAAAAATATAAAACGGATTACGGCCTCAGCCATCGACACCCTTATGGTCTACCATTGGCCCGGCAACATCCGTGAACTTGAAAATTGCATAGAAAGAGCGTGCATCCTGAGCAGTGATCAGGTTATCCGAACTCCAAACCTTCCGGCGTCCCTTCAAACAGCCGCAACTACCGAAACCATGCAAGCCGGCACATTAGATATTATCCTGGATAAAATGGAAAAACAAATTATCATGGATTCACTCATTGCCAGCAAAGGAAATAGTGCCAAAGCAGCAGAACAACTGGGAATAACCGAACGAATGATGGGATTACGGATTAAGAAATATGAGATTGACACCAGACGATTTAAGGTATCGGGGAGCTTATAATAAGTGATTAACGATTAGTGATTAGTGACAAACTATTAATGATTTGTGATTTACTATTTCAATTATCCAATCAACTAATAAACCAATTAACTTAATCTACCAATTAACCAATTAACTCAATCTACTAATTAACATAACCAACCAATTAACCAACTAACTAAATCAACCATGAACGTAACCTTCGAACACTGCGATTACGAGAATCCGTTGCATTTAACGGCATTAGTCGATTTATTGAACCATTACATGACCGATCCTATGGGAGATGCATCTCCCTTGAAAAAGATTCAGCAACTCAAGTTGGTGGATGGGTTGGCTAATCATCCTTCCTCATTGGTTATGTTTGTGTTATCAGATGGTGAAATTGTAGGATTAACAGTTTGCTTTATCAATTTCTCCACCTTCAATGTAAAACCATATCTGTATATTCATGATTTAATAGTCTATGCCAATTTCCGAAACAAAGGATTGGGGAAAGCCATCATGGAAAAATTAATAGAGATCTCTACTGAATGCGATTATTGCAAAATAACCCTGGAAGTACGTGAAGACAACTTTCAGGCGCAAGGATTGTACTACAATCTTGGTTTTGAAGAATGTACCCCAACCATGCTTTTCTGGACAAAGAAAATTTAAGTTGATTATGAGAATAGCCATACCTGTCATTGATAAAGAGTTGCAACGAAACAGGATTGCAAGCAGCCTGAATGTGATCGGATATGTCTGCATTTACGATACTGAAATCAAACAGTCACGGTGGATGAAAACTTTAGAACTTGCACCGAATATGGGTGAATTACTGCCTGCCCTTGAACGTGAAAACGTCTCCACCATCATTTCCAGGCAGGTACAACCCATGGCATTAAAAGTGCTGGTAAACAAAGGGTTTAGCGTATATAAATCGATAGGTGACCGGATGGATGATAATATAATAATGCTCATTAAAAATGAACTTATAACGTTCGATATGGAAGCGGAAATGGCTAATACAGCCGTTTGTGGGGGTGCTTGCGGAGAGTGCGTCACGGATTGCAAGGAAGAAGAGAAGGTTAATTAGTTGATTGGTTAATTGGTTAATTGGTGGATTAGTTGATTAAGTTGATTGGTTGAATGGTTGATTAAGTTGATTAAGTTGGTTCGTTGATTAAGTTGGTTCGTAAATTGTAAATAGTAAAATAGTAAATAAATAAGATGAGCCTACAAAATGCCTTTACATTTATTTCGGATATCGACACCGACAAGGAGTTGAGGAAATCATGTTATACCTGCCATTCTTTGGACGAGTTACTGGTGATGCTGAAAGGAATCAACCGGAGTTTTACACCTGATGAGTTTGCGGATGCTATAAATATGCTCCTGTTTAAATGCCAGACCTACGAACAAGCCGACAGAGTTAAGGAAGTGGATGCCTGGTTTCATTGTTTTATACGCTAACCTTTGTTGTCAAAGTATGATTCCCGATCGCACCCGGACTTTTATACTCATTATAAATCAAATCACCTCTCCACAAGTACACGGAACACGGAACACTGAACATCTTTCAAATCTCACTGGCACGTTTCTCTACAAGTTTCTTTATTTCCTCCAAACCGTGAGCCATGGCGTTCAATTCTTCGGTGGATGGAGTTCGGTATCCAAATCCTTCGAGGGAGCAAATAGCTTCAAACTTACCCACCAGAATACTGGTTTGTTTCATACTTTCTGTTAGTTCGGAATCAAATTCGAGAGCTTCCTTATAAAGGGCAATGGGCATATGGTGGGAAGCATGCCAATCGTAACGGGCCATCAGGGATACAAAATACTTCTCATGACTCAACACGGCAAAATCGTAGAGCAGGTCGTTATCGAAACGGGAGTTCTTGTTATTCAGGCTTTTTTGAAAAGTGGAAAAGAAGCCATTGGCATATTGCAAACAGGATAGGGAATGGTTGCGCATTTCTGCATCTGGGATAATTGTGGATGTTGCCATAACTTTATATTTTCAATTTATGTATTTACAATTTAAAAGATTGCGATTCATTCTTCACAATCAATATTCATTTAACAGGGATATAAATCCTATTTTTGCTATGAGAATATAAGATTCCTAAAGCATCTTAATATTCATCATTTGCATACAAAATGTCAGGACAGACCTGGTTGAATTCGAAAATTTCTTCTTCCTTAAAGAAACGGGCAATTTCAATTTTCTCATTTTCAACAGTATCCGAAGTGTGAATAATATTTTCCTGGATACTTACGCTATAATCGCCACGGATAGTTCCCATGGAAGCTTCCCTACCATTCGTACAACCGGCCATGACATGTACTATCTTCACGCAATCAACGCTTTTCAAACAACAAACCACCACAGGTGTATTCATCATTGAATTCTTAATCCGTTGAAAAAAAGGTTTATTTTTTAGATGGTCATAATGTTCATCCAGTATTTTATCATTTAGTTGCATCATTTCAATGCCACTTAGTTGCAGTCCTTTACGTTCGAAGCGGTGAATGATTTCACCGACTAAATCTCTTCTTATTGCGCTGGGTTTAATAATAACAAGCGTTCGTTCCATAATTAAAATGAGTGGTCAAGTAATGTTCTAGGCAATTAATAATTTACTTTTGTCTGATGAATATAATTCAAAATAAATATCAAACAATTCTTCTTTTGTTATTGATCTTTTGAGGGCATCGGCACGTTGTTTTACTTTGTCGAGTAATAAACCGCAATCGTTATCTGCTAATGACAAATGCGCTTCGTTTAAATAACCCAAAATGGTTGATTTACCACTATGCTTCCCAATCATGAATTCCTGCTCTTCTCGTCCAACGCTAACAGCTGAGATCAGTTGATAGGTCTTTCGGTCCTTCAGCAAACAGCTCGTATGAATGCCACTTTCGTGACTCAACACCAGCTTTCCTGTAATGGGTTTATTGTCACTCAGCGGGCGTCCTGACACCCTGGCAACATAGTCGCATATTTCAGAAAAACTTTCGGTACGGAGAGTTGAGGATGTTCCCATACTTAATTCCAATGCCATGGCTACCTCTTCCATAGCGGCATTACCAGCCCGTTCACCCATGCCGTTAATAGTTGTACTCAGGCAATTAGCACCAGCCATATAAGCAGCTAAGGTATTGGCTGTTGCCATCCCCAGGTCGTTATGGGCATGTATCTCAAGCGGTAGTTCTTTTTCAACGGAGCGAATCGAAGATACCATTTCAAAGGTGCTGACCGGATTGAGTAAACCTACCGTATCGGCCAACCTGACTCTGGAAGCACCAAAATCACTGGCTGCACATACAAACTCTTTTAAAAAGCTTGATTCAGCACGCGAGGCATCCTGCGCTCCAATAGTGACGTATCCAAACAAAGGGGAAGCAAAATCAATCAATTGTTTTAGTTGTTCAAATACCCAGGCAGGATTTTTCCCCATTGCATTCATTAAAAGGACCGATACCGGAAAAGAAATATGAACTCCATCAGTACCTGCCAGTTTAGCACTTCGAATATCATTTACGTTGGCTCGGCACCAGGATAATGTTTTAAAATTAAATCCCATATCTCGAATGGCACGAATATCATTTATCTCAGTATCACCCATGGCAGGTGTTCCTATTTCTATTTCAGGCACCCCTGCTCCACTCAACAAAGCGGCAATACGAATTTTCTCCTGAAGAGAAAAAACAACTCCGGGAGATTGCTCGCCATCACGTAGTGTGGTATCGATGAAATAGGGTAAATTCATACTTTTGCGATATTTTATAAGCAGTCATAAAAACTGAATGAACTATGATAATTTCTGAAATTATGAAAGTCTGAAGGATGAAGCTATTATTCAATTATTTACTAAACACTTGTCAGCTTTTATGACTCTTATGGATATTTCCTTTTTGTTAATCTGCAATCGAATACTTTTCACAGAGTTCGTCACTTTCGAGGGAATCAAAGATATCATCAATGACAGATTCCGATTCAACGCCACCATACCAAAAGTTATTAGGATGTATGACCATTACCGGACCCTGGTTGCAAACGTTCAAACAGGCAGTTGTACTGACAGCTATATCCAGACCGCGGTCGGATGCTTCTTCTGAAATATACTGAAGCAAGTTGCTTGCTCCTTTTTTGTTACATGCACCTTGTGCATCTCCCGCAACACGAAACGAGTTGCATACTAAAATGTGATACTGGGGTTTTTTCATAAAAGTTGAATACTAGCCCCCTAACCCCCGAAGGGGGCTAAAAGACCACGTTAATATAAATTGTTTGTTTATTGATTATTTTTCTTTAAGTCCCCCTTTTGGGGGATTAGGGGGCATTAACCACAGCCCGATGCAGTTCCTTTACAGCTGCTTCCGCATTTGAAAGCGTCAGGCTTAGCCATGGAACGTATAACCTTATTGTTGTAAATGCCTTCAAGCCCTTCGTCAATCAATCCGGTCATCTCTACCACATGAATGCCGCAACCCTTGAGCATAGCTTTGGGGTTCTCTCCTACTCCGCTCACCAGCAATGCCCGGCAGTCCTTTAGTGAACGTGCCAGATTAAGCCAGCGTTCATCACCTTTCCCTTTTGCCGGAGTATTACGTATCTCGACCAGTTTATAGCCTTTCGGACTTTGTTGAAAAATATACAGACTGATTGCTTCCCCTAAATGCAGGTTGACCAACAATCCTTCATTCGTTCCAACAGCCACATAAGGCCTGTCTTTGGTTTCCAAATCTTCTGCCCGGGAGGAATACTCTTTCAACAAGGTATGGGTTTCGCTCAAGTCCTGTCCCAATAGTCCGGCAGCATCGGCACGGCATCGGGCACAATGGCTCATTATCTTCAGGTATTTCGAGGACAGGTTACGCACCCTGAATATCATTTTAGCATCCGGTTTAGGGACTTCTTCAAAAGGGGTCTCGGCAGTAGGAATCAACGGAATACAGTTAATAACGTCAGCCCCCAGTTCAGCGCACTTACGTGCTACTTCAGGGATATGATCTTCATTCACCCCGGGGATAATTATGGAATTGATCTTTACGGTAATTCCCCTGGCTTTGAGCTTTGGAATACAAGCCAGTTGGCTTTCCAACAGGATAGCAGCACCTTCCTCACCGCGATAGACCTTTTTATTGAATCTAACCCATTTATAAATCTTCGCTGTTATGGAAGGATCTATGGCATTAATAGTCAGAGTGACATGTGAAACTCCCAATTCAGCAATTTCATCAATATAGGGTTCCAGATTAAGTCCATTGGTGGACAGACAGAAAATCTTATCAGGAAATTCAGCATTGACCCTTCGCATAGTTTCGAGTGTTTCCTCCGCATTGGCAAAAGGATCACCGGGACCGGCGATTCCAATAACTGCCAGGTTCTCGATCCGGGTATCCAGTTCTTTCAAATAACCGACAGCTTGAAATGGAGCCAGGACCGAAGAGGTTACTCCCGGGCGGCTTTCGTTCACACAGTCATACTTGCGGTTGCAATAATTACACTGGATATTGCATTTTGGAGCTACTGGCAGGTGAACACGTGCATTGGTATGCTTTGCTTCTTCGTTGAAACAAGGATGGGCTAGTTTTCTTTCTTCGGTCATTTCCATAATGTATATTTTTAAGACCTCCCCTAACCCCTCCAAAGGAGGGGAATAAGATGCAGTCAATTATTGTGTAATCTTCAATTGTAAATGAATAAATAGTAAATGTCTTAAATAGTAAATAGTAAATGAATAAATAGTAAATCAAAGATATTTATATCCAATCGGTGAATTCTCCTGTTTAAATGTTATCAGTGCATTCACCACCAAATCAAATAATTCCTGGGTTCCGCGGTAGCCTATCTGATGAATACGGGAAGCTCCAAACCTGTCGTGTATCGGGAAACCCAAGCGTATCAATGGAATTTTACATTCCCGGGCAATATAATATCCCTTGCTGTTTCCGAGCAAGAAGTCGGGTTTAAAGTTTTCAGCTTCTTCACGTAAGGTTTCAAAGTCAACTCCTTTTTTAAAGTACGTTTCAACCCCTATCTCGTGCAACCAATCGGCCAGTGCTGTAACAAAATCTTCTTCTCCGTACAGCATTGCCTTCTTGCCAAATACATATTTATGGGCATCCACATAGGCATCCACCAACCTTCCCCGTTCCTTGCGATGTTTCTCCGGGATTTCGTTGCCACTAAGTTTCTTTAAAACTTCCATCAACTTATCGGAAGCTTCAATACCAATGGGCAATGGCATTTGATGATTCTTGATATAAAGTTCCGATTCCAACCATTCGCCTGCTGATTGTAAGGAGCCAACATCTTTGGTGCGACTTACTCCTTTATTGAATACATTTCCGAATTCAATCACCGCTCTTGAATTCCCGATACGTTTTATTTTCCAAAGAGGAGTACCACCGCTTGGAATTAATTGATATTCGGAGGTGTATTCGTTATCCAGGGTTTCACTATAATCGGGGAAAAGTGTATAATTCAACCCGAAATCATCCATCAACTCCTTGAGGTAGCGGATATCGGCAGGTGTTACCATTCCGGGAATAATGGTAACTGAATTATCTGTTTTTTCATACTCAGCCAGTGTCTTGAGCGTTGCCAATACCGTATTGTAATAACCTTCAGCATGACTGCCGCTATAACTTGGTGTGGAGGCATGGATAAATGTCGGGAGATTCTTTTCCATTCCTTTGTATGCTTCACAGTAGGAACGAATGTGCCCCGGAATATCTTCTCCGATAGTTTCTGACAGGCACGTGGAAGCGATTCCAATGACGCCCGGTTTATATTGTTTAATGATATTATCAATCCCGGCAATGAAGTTCCGGCTTCCACCGAACACAGTGGATTCTTCACTAAAATTACTGGAGGCAATATCCACCGGTTCTTTATAATGACTGATCATGTACCGGCGTATGTAAGTCGCACAACCCTGACTCCCATGAATAAGGGGTACGCAACCTTCAATACCTTTGAATACCAGTGAGGCTCCCAGCGGAGCACAAAGCTTACAGGAATTACGGGTGGAAGTATATGAAGTACTACCCCTAACCCCTAAAGGGGAACCGGAGTTAGTTTTGTCTTTTATATCTATTGCTTTCATATAATTAGTTTTATAAAATCAGTCCTAATTTATATTTCCCTTCAGGGGTTAGGGGTTCTTCGTAAATTTCCACACAGGGCTCATAGCCGTTGCATAAATTTCTTTTGCAAAATTGAGCATGCCTTCATAACCGGCCAGTGGTTCTTTGCGTTCATGGTTGTGATCACAGAATCCAAGACCAATTTTATGAGCAATGGGGCGTTCTTTTACTCCTCCAATAAAAATATCAGCCTTTTTCTCTTTTACAAAATGCGATAATTCAACAGGATTCGAATCGTCCACTATGATCGTACCTTCGTCACAAAGTTGTTTTATCAACTCATAATCTTCGGTTGTACCCGTTTGAGAACCTACAATCACCGATTCAACGCCAATCAATCGTAACGCTTTAACCAGCGAAATAGCCTTGAAAGCCCCACCCACGTATATAGCAGCCTTTTTACCGGTCAATCGTTCTTTATACCAGGCCAGTTGAGGGATTAATCGGGTGAATTCTTCTTTTACAATCTGACGGGCTTTCTCCATCATGTCATCATCTTTGAAAAAACGGGCCACATCGTACAATGCATCACTCATATCTTCAATCCCAAAGTATGAAACTCTCATAGAGGGGATGTTGTATTCATCTTTCATCATTTGAGCAAGGTAATTCATGGAACCTGAACATTGCACTACATTGAGTGCGGCATTGTGTGCATTGCAAATATCATCGACTCTTCCGTCACCGGTAATGGTAGCATTCACATGAACACCCATTCTTTTGTAGTAATCCAATAATATCCAGAGTTCTCCGGCCAGATTGAAATCACCTAATATATTGATACTTTTAGCCGGTGTAAAAGGTTTACTTTTTGTACCCACCAGTTTGAAGATAGATTCACAAGCCACCTTGTATCCATCCTTTTTGGAACCCTGAAATCCGGGAGCCTGCACCGGAATGACCGGAATGTTCTTTAATTTCTCTATTTGACGGCAAACACTTTCTACATCATCTCCAATCACACCCACTATACAGGTGGTATAAATAAAGGCTGCCTTGGGTTGGTGTTTATCTATCAATTCAATGATAGAATCGTACAATTTCTTTTCACCCCCGAATATCACATCCCGCTCTTGTAAATCGGTGCAATAACTCAATCGGTGCAGTTCAGGCCCGGAGGATAACGATCCCCGGATATCCCAGGTGTAAGCGGCACACCCTATGGGACCATGGATAACATGCAAAGCATCAACAATCGGATAAAGCACTACCCGTGAACCGCAAAACACACAGGCACGTTGGCTTACACTACCAGCCAGACTTGCTTTGTTACAGTCGATAGTCCGTTCATTCGCTCCGGCTACCGATACTTGCTTTTGTCTTTCATCTAATATATGTGCCATATCCTTTTTCAATTAAGAATTACGAATTCATAATTCACATTTACCCTTATTCATTTATCGTGCCATGAATAAATTCTCTTGTTTTTTGAGTGTGCTTTATGATTTTAATACACTTAAAATGAACTGATTGATGTTTTTATTTTAATAGCTGAAAGACTCAAAATGAGTATTTCTCATG
>CAIYOZ010000231.1 GCA_903927945.1 uncultured Bacteroidales bacterium
TCGTAACTCCACAAAACCCACCGATAACTCCATAGAACATAAAACTCCTTTATTTCTCCCCTTTTCAAAATCGCAATTGGGATGTAGTGCAACTGAGACTTCATGCTAGGTCGTTCCGACCACACGAAGTCCTATGTATTAGAGGTCATAATCTGTGTTTTTTTGAACTGCAAAGTTAAGCTATTTAACCAAATCTTCAAGCATCCTTCTTTTATTTTCCAATCTGTTTCAAATCAAAAATGGAATCGCTCACTCCAGCAATTTCATTACTATGGCAACTTTATTTAATTGTACAACCTCATCGGGCAATTCTGTTTACTAACGTTAATAGGTCTGCGACCCTGTCAGGTTATTATCAAATGACCTGTCAGCGTCGTAGATTTGACAGCGTCAAAATTTTCCATATCTTCCTGACTTAGAAATCATACCGATACAGTTTGTTTTCTCTATCCATTGCTTAGGGCTAAGTACAAAACTATTTAAACCCGCTTGTTTTCTAAACCCCTCGAATTCGAGGGGTTTAAAATTCGGATTATACAATTGTTCCAAAACCCAAGGAGTTCGACTGTATTTCTATTTCGCAACCAATTCTGAATTATATAATCAGTCCGGTCGGCATCTTTATGCTTTGCAATATCAGTCAATGAAATATAATCTTCCGTATCAATATGCATGATTGATATCTCCGAACCCTTTACTGTGATTTTATCATTTTTCATATATACTGGATTGACTAAAGATTAATCTTACTAAAGAGACATGATTCTATTTTTCATCATCAAATTGGCTCTCCATCATTAATAGAATAAATATCTTCCTCAGGTTCTTTTAAAAAATCAAACACAGGATTCGAAGAAAGAGCATTCAACCACAGCTTCTCCTCATCCTCAGTATTGTCATCCAAAAGTATGATAACCCGTACATTCTGATCCCTTTTATGAATAGGATAATTCAACTTTAAACGGCCATGACTATCCGTTTTAGTGTTAATTTCGATTGCTCTCATAATGATTGAGGTTATTATAATTCTTAGAATAGCGTATGCAAATATAATTCATTGTTTAATTATTATACTATTTAACCTGATTTTACACTAAAATGTTCAAACAAATAAACCGGACAAAACCTAAAGTCTTACCTTCGTTTTGTCCGGTTATCAGTTGCATGGCAAGCAAAAATATCAGTTACTTCAACAGCCCTGCAATTCCTTCTTTCAGCGATATAATCTTACTTTCGGCATCGGCTTGTTTTTTCCGTTCTGCATCCACTACTTCAGCTTTAGCATTGGCAACAAACCGTTCGTTGCTGAGTTTTTTGGCTACTGATTCAAGAAAACCCTGATAGTAAATGATATCAGCTTCCATTTTCTCAATTTCCTCTTTCACATTGATCAGGCTGCCCATTGGAATGGAAAACTCGGTAGTGCCCACCAGGAAGGAAATGGAGCCAGGTGCCTTATCGGTAACGGCTTTTATGGACTCAAGATTTCCAAGCTTGGAGATCACTGCGTTCATTCCCGGATTATGACCACCAATAACCTGCAGATTCAAGACTTCCTTGTTTGGAATGTTTTTCTGCAACCGTACAGCGCGCACTCCGGCAATGATTTCTTTTGCATATTCAAAGTTTGTAATCAACACATGATCGGTCTCCGCAGCTTTTGGTTGCAATTGTATCATGATGCTTTCTCCCTCTTTGCGGTCTTCCAATGCCTGCCACAACTCTTCGGTGATAAACGGCATAAAAGGGTGCAATACTTTCAACAACGAATCGAAGAAACCAAGGGTTGCTTCATATGTTGTACGGTCGATGGGATGCTGGTAAACCGGCTTGGCCATTTCCAGGTACCAGGCCGAGAATTCATCCCAGAATAGTTTGTACACCGCCATCAATGCTTCCGATAACCGGTACTTGTCGAACAGGTCCTCAATTTCAAGCAATGTCTTTCCAAGTTGTGCTTCAAACCATTTCACCGCTAATTTGGCTGACTCGGGTTGTGGAAGTTCGGCCACTTCCCATCCTTTTACCAGGCGGAAGGCATTCCATATCTTGTTGTTGAAGTTGCGGCCTTGTTCGCAAAGGCTGTCATCGTAAGGTAAATCGTTCCCTGCAGGAGAGGTAAGCAACATGCCCAGGCGAACAGCATCCGCTCCATAATGCGCAATCAGGTCCAGTGGATCGGGTGAATTACCCAACGATTTCGACATTTTGCGACCTTGTTTATCCCTCACGATTCCCGTCAGGTAAACATTCTTAAATGGTAAATTCTGTCGGTATTCATATCCGGCAATGATCATGCGGGCTACCCAAAAGAAAAGAATCTCAGGAGCAGTGACCAGGTCATTCGTCGGATAATAATATTTGATATCTTCATTATCCGGTTTGTTGATACCATCAAACACCGAGATAGGCCATAACCAGGAAGAGAACCAGGTGTCAAGTACATCCTCGTCCTGACGCAGGTCAGCCATCGTGATCGGATAATCAACAATCGCCAACGCTTTTTCGTAGGCTTCTTCGATAGATCCGGCAACCACATAGCCTCCCTGAGGCAGAAAATAAGCAGGGATACGGTGTCCCCACCAAAGCTGGCGGGAGATACACCAGTCTTTCACGTTTTCCATCCAGTGACGGTACGTGTTCTTAAATTTAGTAGGGTACAACTTGATGTCGTCCTCCATCACAGCCTTGAGGGCAGGTTTAGCCAATTCTTCCATTTTCATGAACCATTGCATGGAAAGCTTCGGTTCAATCACAGCATCGGTACGTTCAGAGAAACCGACCTTATTGGTATATGCTTCCGTCTTGTCTAACAAACCTGCTGCTTCCAGGTCTTTTTCTATCTGAGCACGTACGTCAAATCGATCCATGCTTGCATATTGGGCACCATTCTCGTTCAGGGTTCCGTTGTCGTTGAAAATATCAATAGAAGGAAGGTTGTATTTCTCACCCAGCATATAGTCATTCACATCGTGTGCCGGGGTAACTTTCAGGCATCCTGTCCCGAATTCAATATCCACATATTCGTCCTCAATCACCGGAATCACCCGGTTGATCAACGGCACAATGCAACTTCTACCCTTCAAATGAGCATATCTTGGATCATTTGGATTAATACAGATGGCTGTATCCCCCATAATCGTTTCAGGACGGGTGGTGGCAATAACCAGATAAGAAGCCCCCTCAACTCCCTCGGAAGGGGAGCTTAAGAGTGCATCTTTGATGTTTTGCAGTACTATATCAGTATTTGCTAATACTTCGTCATTTGAAAAACGAATTACCTTAAAACCTAGCCCTTCTAAAATTTCTGTTCTAAGTTGATTGGCTTTTTCTACTTCGGGTTCATTATGATAACCACCATCAACTTCGACAACTAATTTCTTTGATAAACACACAAAATCAACTATAAATTCATCAATAATATGTTGTCTTCTGAATTTATCACCGATATGTTTCCCACGCAACATCTCCCAAAGAGCACTTTCCGCTTCTGTTGAAAATCGTCTTAATTCTTTTGCATATTTTTTTAATAAACCATATTCAGAATTTCGTGCAGTCTGATATCCTGGTTTCTTTTTTCCCCCTTCGGGGGTTAGGGGGCTTAGTTTATAGCGCAGGTAATAGAGTTTTCCCTGTTGTTCCTTGAATATTACTTCTTCATCCGACAAAGCAGTCAGTGCTTTCGGATCCCAGTTCACCATCCGTACCCCACGGTAGATATTACCTTTAGCGTGCAGGTCACAGAACACCTTGATCACGCTTTCCGAACGCAATTCATCCATGGTAAAAGCCGTCCGGTCCCAATCGCATGAAGCACCCAGTTTCTTTAATTGCTCCAGGATAATCCCGCCATGTTTATGTGTCCAATCCCATGCATGCGAAAGAAACTCTTCACGTGTCAGGTCGCTTTTCTGTATTCCTTCTGTGGCCAGTTTATGCACCACCTTGGCTTCTGTGGCAATGGAAGCATGGTCCGTTCCCGGCACCCAACAGGCATTCTTGCCCAGCATACGTGCCCGGCGCACCAGGATGTCCTGAATGGTATTGTTAAGCATATGACCCATGTGCAACACCCCCGTCACATTTGGCGGCGGTATCACGATCGTGTAAGGTTCCCGCTCGTCAGGAGTTGATCTAAAGAAACCATTATCCAACCAGTACTTATACCATTTCGATTCAATGTCCGTGGGATTGTATTTACTTGCGAGTTCCATATCTTATAGTTTCAATTTACGTAGTTTCAATTTATAATTAGAATTCAATCTTGACGTTCCAACTTGTGGTTGTTTTTCAAGGACATAACTTTTACACATATTCCCTAAAAAGGAATGCAAAGATAAGAAAAAAAAGACATTTAGTGAATACAAAATGCTTACAAACGAAAGAGGTCACTTCAACTATCTGTTGAAATGACCTCTTGTGTAAGATGTTGTATGTTTATTGAGCCAGTACTTTATGGATTTTACCGTTGATGCGAAGTAAATAGGCACCTGCTTTTACAGATTGAGTAAATTGATTCACAATTGACGAAGAACGAATTAATTGACCCGACACTGAGAATAAATCGACTTTTGCCTTTCCTTCAAAACTTGCATTAATTTTACCATGATCGGAAGTTATTTTTAATGTTGAATTCTGTTGATCAACTCCAGTAGCTATCGATTTTACAAAAGTTGCTTTATATCCGCTTGTAAGGCTGTTATACCCCACACTTTGCCCACCGGGAACCATGCTCAGCCAACTGCCACCGGTGTAATGCTGGCTCTTAGACATAACAACTTCCAACGTATATGAATTCAAACCACCGGCCGTTGCTAGTGCCATGATATCAATATTTGCACCCGTTTTATCAAACCTCCTGTCATTACCAGAACTATAAGTCGGATCGGGAAGTGCAAACTGTGCCCATGCTCCGGGAGTTGCTGTACTTAGGTACACCCTGTAATAAACCACAAATGAAGTTCCGTCATAATAATCACCAGCATCAGCCCAAGCGGTTGCGGCACCACCATCCAGCACCAGGGAAGTAGGTGTTCCAAAATCATACGCATTAAGAGCCGTATTTCCTGAGTAGTTATTACCATCCGGTTTAGCCCAGCCTTCACTGTTAAGTAAATACAGATAAGCAGCACCTCCATCCTTTGAAACGGAGACAGCCGTTGAAGCCCAGTTTCCCCCGGCAAAAGCGGTAGATAGACTCATTGAAACAATAAAAAGCAATGTAAAGATTTTTTTCATGGAACTAATTTTTAGAGGGTTATTAATATTATAGCAAATGTATGTATTTTATATATTATTGTTATTTATAATATTTGTTTATTTTAATAAAATCCATTGCA
>CAIYOZ010000232.1 GCA_903927945.1 uncultured Bacteroidales bacterium
AATCAACCAATCAACCAATCAACTAATCAACTAATCAACCAACCTCTACCCTTAGTTTAGCGATTCCGGCTTCCACAGTCCAAGCATAATTAAGTGTTCGTTCTTCTTTGCCTTCTCTTTTTGCAGGATCAGTATCTTCTCATCCAGCTTTTCCTGCTCCAGGGCTAACCATTCGCTATCAAACAACTGTTCTCGCAGGCTGAAGGGGAAACGTTTGTCCAATTCCTCGATCTGTTTTCTCAACTTACGCACATTATGTTCCAGATGAGCCACGAATTCCTTCAGGTGAACAGGCTTTACCAGCATCTCACCCGGTTCATCCAGATGGATCGATAGCAGTATTTCGTTCAGCACGTTCAGGTCGTTCAACTCGTACGCAGCCTGCGCCTTGACAAACAGGTCCTTCTCATACTCTGTCCCCTCAGGATTAATATCCGGGTGCAGCTTTTTGACGAGCAGCCGATAAGACTCCCTGATCTTTTTGGTCACATCCTCCGACAGGAACTCTCCCTTGAGGTAGTCCACCGCTGCTGCCAGTCGCAACGATTCTGCATCTATTTTATGTTGGTATTCGGCAAAGGTCTTCCTGATTTCCTGGTCGATCATCTCCTTATCCGGGTATTCATTCCGGTTCAGGCACGACTGTATCAGGTCAATCCGGTGTTTGATCTTCGATATTTCGCCCCCCAGGCAATACAGTTGATAGTGTTTCTTGCCGATACTATTTAAATAGAGGGCCGTGAGCAGGCTCTCCTCGAAACTAAGCATGTCATTCTTCTTGGCGAACAGGTCGGCAAAGTCCCTTTTCAACAACTCGCACTGAGCATTAAGCAGTTTCTGTTCTTCCGTTAAATTGATCATTTCAATCATTATGTATTATTTCCCATCAGCCCAATCGAATTATCCATTCCCGAGCTGATGATTCAATTATTTACTTGAAACTTCCACACAATTATAATTACCTTATATCCGGTAAATCATTATAAAACGCCCCTGAAATCCCTTTGTTTCCCAAAAGTTCGTTTCTCAACATAATTTAAAGATACTTACCAAGGATTTTAGTTCTTCACTTTCACAAAAATAGTCATTTAATTTAACACCACATCCTTCTTTTCTGAGAATACAAATCAATCCTCCTTTTTTTCTTTTAAAAACAGCACAATTTATCTACCTGATTCATCCCCAAACTGAATGACCCACTTACTACCTACGTTATAAGTTACTTCGTGGATGCTTCGTGGATGCTTCGTGGTTCCTTCGTGATTATAAATTAAATATTAGATACACGTTACATTCTAGTTACATACATATTACATACCTAAATAGATATGTGTTGTATATGTAATATCTATGTAACATCTATGTAACGTCTATGTAATGTCTACGAAGGAACCACGAACCATCCACGAAGCATCCACGAAGCATCCACGAATAAACATAGAACGATCATAAAGCATTTCCATAACGAATCAATAATGACCTCAGCAAGTGTGAAGAATAGAAAACACGTGAAAAGAGTGACGGATTGAAATTTGGATTGAAACAAAAAATGGCGGAGGAAAACTTTCGGGACAGATGGAATAAAAATCTTAAAGAACCTGAATTTGAGTGCCGATTAAGGCATGAACCTACAAAATAGTTCAAAATCAAGCGAAATAACCTTTTTTTGCGGTTGGGATGTTTACACACTCGCAATTATTGTGTAAATTTGCACGCAATAATTTTCATAGTGGAAACCTGTCGAGGTATGATCCCTGAAAATAGTAACTAAAAAAACATACAACTATGTCATTTATTGCTGAAAGAGTTCAAATAGAAGGTTTGACGTTCGATGACGTCCTACTGGTTCCTGCCTATTCAGATGTGTTGCCCCGCAACGTAAACCTTACCACCCGTTTTTCACGCCGCATTGAATTAAAGATTCCGATCGTTTCGGCAGCCATGGATACGGTGACCGATTCGAAGATGGCTATTGCCATTGCCCGTGAAGGCGGCATCGGGGTTATTCACAAAAACATGACCATTGCCGAACAGGCTAAACAGGTGGAAATTGTGAAACGTGCCGAAAACGGCATGATTTCCAATCCGGTGACCATCCGCAAGGGTGCAAGCGTGGGAGATGCCCTGGCATTGATGGCAGAATATAAAATCGGGGGCATACCGGTAGTCGATGAAGGGGGTTACCTGGTAGGCATCGTAACCAACCGCGACCTGCGATTCATACGCGACATGAAAAAGCTGATCGACGAAGTGATGACCAAAGAAAACCTCATCACCACTTCCCGTACTACCGACCTGGAGTCGGCAGCTGACATACTTCAACAATACAAGATCGAAAAACTTCCGGTAGTCGACAAAGACAACAAGCTGGTGGGACTGCTTACCTATAAGGACATCACCAAGGCCAAGGATAAACCCATGGCCTGCAAGGATCCCCAGGGACGCCTGCGGGTGGCAGCCGGTGTGGGTGTGACAGGTGATGTGTTCATCCGCATGGAAGCACTGGTAAATGCCGGAGTGGACGCCATAGTCATTGATACGGCACACGGACATTCCGAAGGGGTGATCGTGACCCTAAAAGAAGCCAAGAAAAGATTTCCAAATATTGATATCATCGTGGGGAACATTGCCACTGGTGATGCTGCATTGGCGCTTGTCAAAGCAGGAGCTGATGCCGTAAAGGTAGGTATCGGACCCGGTTCGATCTGTACTACCCGCATCATTGCCGGCGTAGGGGTACCTCAACTCTCGGCTATCCACGAAGTGGCCAAGGCATTGAAAGGCACGGGCATTCCGGTGATTGCCGATGGCGGGATCCGTTATTCGGGCGACATTGTGAAGGCATTGGCTGCAGGCTCTGACACCATCATGGCAGGTTCGCTTTTTGCCGGAGTGGAAGAATCACCGGGTGAAACTATCATTTTCAACGGTCGCAAGTTCAAGTCGTACCGCGGCATGGGTTCGCTGGAAGCCATGGAAAAAGGATCGAAAGACCGTTATTTCCAGGATATGGAGGATGACATCAAAAAGTTGGTTCCCGAAGGAATTTCAGCCCGTGTGGCATTCAAGGGATCATTGTTCGAAGTGGTATTTCAACTCATTGGCGGTCTGCGTGCCGGGATGGGCTATTGCGGCGCACATAACATCGCGGAGCTTCATAAGGCAAAGTTTACCCGGATTACCAATGCAGGGGTTACGGAGAGCCATCCACATGATGTGACCATTACCAGTGAATCGCCGAATTACAGCAGGGAGAACAACTGAAAATAACGATGAACGATTAGTGATTAACGGTTAACGATAAACGATGAACTTTTCCAAAGTTTGGAACTTTGGAAAAGTTTACATGGAATTGATTGTTAATTCAGATAAATTATAATAACTTTGCGAAGTTTTTTTTACTAATCACACACAACAATCATCCATAATCTTCGTTTTAACGAACGGACACAGAATTCTTTGTTCAATTCAGTCATAATTAACCGTCATTTGTAATGATAATTCTATCAATCATTTAAAATATTTATGAAATCACCTGTAATTAAACTATTAGCTCTTTTAGCATTGTCTGTGAGCACTTTTGCTCAATCTTCCGATCCGGTACTGATGACAATCAACCACAAACCGGTATTGAAATCGGAATTTGAATACATTTATAACAAGAACAACTCGAACAATTCGCTGGACAAAAAAACCCTGGATGAATATGTAGACCTGTTTATAAATTTCAAATTAAAAGTAGAAGAAGCCAAATCACAGGGAATTGATACCACCAAAGCCTTCACCACAGAGCTGGCGGGTTATCGTTCGCAACTGACAAAACCATACCTGACGGATACGAAAGTAGACGATGCCTTGCTTAAGGAAGCCTACGAACGCTCGAAAGAAGACCTGGACGTAAGCCATATCCTGATACGGATACCGCAGAACGCCACACCGGGCGATACATTGAAAGCCTTCAACGAAATCAACGCCATCTGGAAACGGGTGCAGAAGGAAGATTTCGCCAAAGTAGCCAAGGAAGTTTCGCAGGATCAGTCGGCTGAGCAGAACAGCGGTCACATAGGTTGGATATCTGCATTCCGCACCGTTTATCCTTTCGAAACCATGGCCTACAATACTACTGTAGGAACCATTTCAAAACCGGTACGTACCGCATTCGGTTATCATATCCTGAAAGTACATGCCAGAAGAACTTCACTGGGAGAAATACTGGTATCGCATATCATGATCTTTACTTCAAAAGGGGATGATGCACAAAACAAGAGAGCCAAGGCAACCATTGATTCTATCTATCAACGTATACAGGCCGGTGATGACTTTGGCAAGCTGGCAAAAGAACATTCCATGGATAAAGGCTCTTCCGTGAAAGACGGCGAATTGCCTTGGTTTGGCACAGGACGTATGGTTCCTGAATTTGAGACTGCAGCCTTTGCGTTGAAAAATGTAGGGGATGTGTCCCAACCTATTCAATCGGCTTACGGATGGCATATCATCAAATTAAAGGACCGCAAAGGCCTGGCTGCTTACGATGATTTAAAGGCTGACCTGGAACGCAAGGTGAAACGTGACGAACGGGCAAATAAAGGGCAACATGCTTTCCTGATGAAAGCGCGCACCGAAAACAACTACATGGAGAATACGGCCAGCATACAGGAATTCTACAAAGTGCTGGGAAAACGCAAATTGTCTGACTCAACATTTATTGTTGATGCCGCGAAGCTGGACAAACCGCTCTTCACCTTTGCAGGAAAGAACTACACACAGGCTGATTTTGCAAAATACCTGAAGAAAAACAATGCGACAGAAAAAAGCATTCCTTCGGAAGTCATTGATGAGAAACTGGATGCTTTTGCCGACAGCGAATTGTTAGCCTATGAAGATTCGCAACTAGAGAAGAAATACGATGACTTCCGGTTCCTGATGCAGGAATACCATGATGGCATCCTGCTTTTCGAAGTGAGCAACCGCGAAGTATGGGAAAAAGCCTCGAAAGATACCAAAGGGCTGGCGAAGTACTTCAGCGAACATAAAGCCGATTATACCTGGGAGAAACCACATTTCAAGGGCCATATCATCCTGTGCAAGGATAAAGAAACCTTTGATGCTGCTAAATCGATTGTTCGTAAATCGGATACCGACTCTATCGACAAATACCTTCGTACACGTTTGAACGACAGCATTCAACATGTGAAAGTTGAAAAAGGGATATTCGTGCAGGGTGAAAACAAAGTTGTAGACAGTGAGATATTCAAAACCAAGGTAAAATACGAACCGGCAACCGATTATCCATTCTACTTTGTAAGTGGAAAACTACTGAAAAACAAACCGGAAGATTACACCGATGTACGCGGTTTGGTAACTGCTGATTATCAAGAATTTTTGGAACGTGAATGGATTAAGGCCTTGAGGGCAAAATATCCTGTGAATGTTGACCAAAATGTTTTGAAAACGGTTAAGAAAAACTAATAATAAAATCACGCAAAAATAAAAGCCCTACCTTTGGCTTTTATTTTTGCGTTTTTTAGTTTCGATCACTTATCAGTTGCACATGAATAAGTTCACGTTTTTATCGATTATGCTGTTAACTTTCGTGGTTATCAGTTCATGTGCACACAAAACTCCCGATAGTACCCGGAAACCATTACTTGAAGTTGAAGGCAAATTCCTGTACGCCGATGAAGTGCAGCAGATCATACCTCCCAATGTGAACGATACCGACAGTACTGAAATCGCAAAAAGTTATATCCGCAAATGGGTCACCGATGTACTGATGTATGAAAATGCAAAAAGGAACGTCACCAATGCAGAGGAGATAGACCAATTGGTTGAAAGTTACCGCAAATCGCTGACTATTCATCAATACCAACAGAAAATGATTGAGCAGCGGCTCCCCAAGGAACCCACGGAGGAAGAGCTGAAAACATTTTACACAGAATACAGCAATCAGCTGGTGTTGAAAGAAAGTATCATCAAAGGATTGTTGTTAATCATACCAAAAAATGCCAGCAAGTTGAATCAAGTTCGAAGCTGGGTACAATCGGGGAACGCCAAGGCATTGGAGAACATTGACAAATACAGTTTGCAGAATGCCATCAGCTACGATTATTTCGGTGATAAATGGCTGCCTCTCTCGGAGATATTAAAAAGGATGCCACTGAAAATTGAAGATGCATCGAAGTTCGTATCAGCCAACCGGTTTGTTGAAACGTCTGACAGCACCGAACATTTCTTATTACGCATTGAGGCCTTTAAATTGTCGGGACAGGTAGAGCCTTACGAAATGGCCAAAGACCGGATTGTGAATATCCTGTTGAACAAAAAAAAGGCAGACTTTATTACGAAGTTTGAAAATGAGATTTACAATGATGCTGTATCGAATGAATCGGTAACTTTTTTCAAGAGGAAATAAATCAACCATTAACTTTTCCAAAGTTCCAAACTTTGGAAAAGTTTATTTGCTTACAAATTACAAACTATAGTTTTATGAAAAGAATAATCCTTTCCCTGTTATTTCTCTTGAGTATTGCTCCTATCAAAATGCTGGCGCAAAAGAATATTGTGGATGAAGTAATCTGGGTGGTTGGAGATGAATCGATACTCCGGTCGGAAGTGGAAGAACAGAAGTTACGTTCGCAGTATGAAGGCACTCCGATTCAGGGAGACCCGTATTGTGTAATTCCTGAACAGATAGCCATTCAAAAGCTCTTCCTGCATCAGGCAGCCCTGGATAGTGTGGTTGTCAGTGAATCGACCGTCATGAATCAGGTTGAGAGCCGGTTGAACTACTTCATTGCACAGATCGGATCAAAAGAAAAGATGGAAGAGTATTTTCATAAGAGTACCCTGAACCTGCGGGAAGAATTGCGCGATATGATCCGCGACCAACAGATTATCCAGCAGATGCAGCAAAAACTGGTGGGCGACATTAAATCCACACCGGCGGATGTACGCCGTTTCTATAAGGATCTTCCTCAGGATAGTATTCCTACAGTCCCGGCTCAGGTAGAACTTCAAATCATTAATTTTGAGCCACCGGTGGCACTGGCAGAGATAAACCGTATCAAGGATCGCCTGCGTGACTTTACCGAACGCATCAACACCGGCAATGCCGATTTCTCGGTATTAGCCCGCCTTTACTCGGAAGACACCGAGAGTGCAAAACGTGGTGGTGAACTTGGTTTTATGGGACGGGGACAACTCGTGCCTGAATTCTCACAGGTGGCTTTCAATTTACTGGACACTAAAAAAGTATCCCGTATCGTACAAACAGAATTTGGGTTCCATATCATTCAGTTGATTGAGAAAAGGGGCGACCGTATAAATTGCCGTCACATATTGCTGAAACCTCACGTTTCGATTGATGAGAAAGAAAAAGCTATTCATATACTGGATTCTATATCAAATCAGATACGTGAAGACAAGCTGACTTTCGAACATGCGGTGATGAATTTCTCGCAGGATAAAAATACTGCCATGAATGCAGGACTTATGTTGAACGAAAAGAGCGGTACTTCCAAATTCGAATATCAGGACCTTCCCCCGGAAGTAGCCAAAGTGGTGTATGAGATGCATGTGGGTGAAGTATCAAAACCTTTCACCATGATCAGCAAAACGACCAATAAAGATGTGGTTGCTATTGTGAAAGTGAAATCGAAGGTTGAAAACCACAAAGCAAATCTTTCGGATGATTACCAAATGTTGAAGAACTTCTATGAAAGTCGTAAAAAACAGGAGTTTTTGAATAAATGGATCATCAAGAAACAAAAGGAAACATATATCAGTATTGATCCCGCCTGGCAGAATTGCACATTCCAATATCCGGGTTGGATTAAGAAATAAGTAAAATGGTTGATTGGTTGATTGGTTAATTAGTTAATTGGTTAATTAGTTAATTAGTTGGTTGGTTGCTTTCACGGATGTAATTCATTCTTTCAATATGTATTAAACTTTTTCTTCAATTAATTGACAAGTTGAATACAACACTTTTACAACGTATTTTCAAAAACAAGCACATCGTATTATTCGGTGTGCTCTGTTTGTTTCTGGTTGTCATACAGGCGCAACAAATACGACCTAAGCAATTACGAAAAGAAGTATTGCAAAGCCAGTTTCCGCAAAAGGCAGTCGTGAAATCCACCAGGAAATCCCGGCAAGCTGCTGCCAAAACAGCGAAAGCCAATGCTGAGCGTAAGCCGTTGGCACCAACTGTGAATCCATTAAGCCACAGGGGGGTCACACTGGTATACCTGGAACATTCGGAAACATTGACTTTCGATAAGCTCATCAACCCCGACATGCAGGTACTGAAAGGGAATGTCAGGTTCAGGCACGACAATGTGCTGCTTTACTGCGACAGTGCGTACTTCTATTCTACGGCAAACTCACTCAATGCCTTTGGGCATGTACGGATTGTACAGGGAGATACGCTTTTTGTATTCGGCGATAAGCTGTATTATGACGGGAATACCAAGCTGGCCCGTTTGCGGCATAATGTACGCATGGTTAACCGGAAAACGACCCTGATCACCGACAGTTTGAACTACGACCGAGCTGCCAACCTCTCCTATTATTACACAGGTGGTAAAATTACAGACCAGTTGAATATGCTTACTTCCATTTGGGGTCAGTATTCACCTTCGACTAATGATGCCCTCTTCAAGAACAAGGTGCACCTAAAAAACAAAAACTTCGTTCTCGATTCAGACACGCTGAAATATAACACGAAAACCAATATTGCCAACATTGTGGGGCCTACCCATATCCTGTACAACGACGAGACAGACATCTACAGCAAACGGGGATGGTATAATACTTCCACCGACCGCTCCATGCTGCTGGACCGCTCCATCGTAAAGCATAAGGATGGCAAAACACTGACGGGGGATACTATCTATTACGATAAAAAACTCAAATATGGCGAGGGTTTCATGCACGTCATCATGAGAGATACCGTTCAAAAATCTTCACTTTACGGGGATTATTGCTACTATAACGACCTGACAAAAAACGGACTGGCCTGTGACTCTGCTATGCTGGTGGATTGGTCGGGCAAGGATTCGATGTTTGTACATGCCGACACATTGCTCACGTATAAGGATTCAATTTACAATGCGGCACGGGGTTATTTCCATGTAAGGGTATTCAGAGCTGACATACAGGGCTTATGTGATTCCCTGACTTATTCGGCACGTGACTCGGTGATGAACATGCATGGCGATCCAATACTGTGGTCGGACAACAACCAGTTGTCGGGAGAATTTATACAGGCTTTTACCAAGAACAAAAAGGTGGATCACATCGATATCCAACGCCTGGCAGTAGCCGTGCAACATGAGGATTCCATTTATTATAACCAACTTTCGGGGAAAGAAATCATTGCTTATGTAGACAGTGGGCAACTGAAGAAAGTGAAGGTCAACGGGAATGCTGAAACAATCTATTATCCCCAGGATGATAAGGATTCCACGCTGGTGGGGCTGAACAAGACACAAAGCAGTTTTGTGGTGATGTACATGAAGAATAAAAAGATCCAGCGTGTGGTGTTAACCAGTGCCTCTACAGGTACCATGTATCCACTGGACAAACTATCGAAAAATGATTTATACCTGAAGAATTTCTTCTGGCTGGAGGAACAACGACCGAAAGAGAAAAAGGATATATTCCTGGTATTTAAGAAGTTCATACGGCCAAAAATAGATACCTCCGGTTCAAAAACTGATTTATCAAATCCAAGCGGGGGAAATAAGAATCTCAATGGTTCTCCATCGGATACTGCTCCTCAAAAACCTGTCCGATTGAACCGGAAAGGAAAACAGGTAAACTAATACTGGGTTTCTAGGATTCTCTTTCTGTCATGATTTAGTGGAATAATAACATACTGAATCTTTGTATTTCGAAAGTTGATTATCTTTGTAATGTCCATAAACCTTTAAACTTGCCGGGGTATGAGTACCATTGCCTGGATAGGATTTTGCCAAAGTCTGTTTGCGGCTATCCTGATGTTTAACAAAAAGGAGACTTCCCTTCCCGATAAAGTGCTGTCTGGGTGGCTTGCCCTGTTGGCCATTGACTTTATGATTTGCGGGCTTGATTATGAGATTTACGGTCAGCCCCTCCTTTCAAGTTCATTCCTCTTATTCAACCCTTGCCTCTATCTGTATGTAAATTCCCTGACAAGGCCTCCATTCACACTCCGTTGGATACAGGTTATTCATCTGTTTCCTTTTTTGCTCTTTGAGATCTACACCTATATCATCAAAGAGCCATTCTCCCTGGATACCTTCTTCCTGCACGACCGCAATTATTTTTTCAGGCTGGTGTTTGCCTCTTCAACCATACTATCGTGGTGCATATACATACCGCTTAGCCTCATATTGGTAAACAAGCACCGGATGAACCTGAAAAATGAACTGTCGAACATTGAAAAGAATGAGAGCCTTGGTTGGGTACTTGCCTTTGCGGTGTTCTATGTGGTCTTTTGTATTTTTGCCGTAGTTATTACGGTCATTGCTTACGAGGATAACCTGAATCCGCTGACCCCTCATATCTATAATTATTCCACCCTGTTACTCATGGTCTACGTCCTGAGTTTTTACGGGTTGAGGCAACAAGTGCCGGTAAATAGAATAATTACAGAAGAAGAACCTCATGTACCATATCAGTATTCAACACTGAGTTCAGACACAAAACAAATTATCCGGCAGAATATAGTCCGTTGCTTTGAAGTTGATAGGGTATACCTGAATCCCGATTTAAACATGGATATCCTGTCGGAACATCTGAGTACTCCTAAATATCAACTCACCGAAGTGTTGAATACTCTCATAGGTATGAATTTCTTTCAATACGTCAATTACTACCGGGTGGAAGCCGTAAAAAAAATGCTGTCTGATCCTAAAAACAAGTTTTCTATAGAAGCTATTGGATACGAATGCGGCTTTTCAAGTAAGTCGTCGTTCTATACCGTTTTTAAAAATATGACCGGCGAAACCCCTGTGTTATATCGCAAGAAAATCACTGTTTAATCCCTCCTATCTTATGAATTCAGAGTTCGACTTTTAAAAGTCGAACCACAATAAGTTGTCCATATTTCAAAATAAGGACTTAAATTTTTAAAGAATGATTTAATATTGCACCTCTAAAAATCTCTATTAATTACAATTAAAATGACATGGAAACCAAGCTTAAAATCTTACTAACAGGTGCATCTGGAACAGTTGGAATCGAAGTATTGCGTCAATTAGCGCAGAAAGATTGCTACCAGCTGTACCTGTTCGACAAAAAAACTCCCAAGGCTATAAATCTCTTTGCACCGTACAAAAACAGCGTGAACGTGATTTATGGCGATTTGTGCAATGAAGATGATATCCATAAAATCCCTGACAATATCGATGTGGCTATCCACCTGGCAGCCATTATTCCACCCACAGCCGATGAAAGACCTGAGTTAACCCACCGGGTAAATGTGCTGGGAACAAAAGTACTCCTCCATGTGTTAGAAAGTAAATCTCCCAATGTATTTCTTCTATACAGTTCTTCCATTTCAGTATACGGTGACCGGGTATTTAACCCGCAAATTACAACAAACGATCCATTGAATCCCAGTGACCGGGATTTGTATGGGCGTACCAAAATTGAAGCAGAAGAACTGATCAAAAGAAGTACTCTTAACTGGTCGATATTCAGGTTGGCAGCCATTATGAAAAATCATAAGATATCGAAATTGATGTTTCATATGCCCCTGGATACCCAACTTGAAATATGCACACCCCGTGATGCGGCGAAAGCATTTGTGGAAGCCATGCATAATGAAGTTGCGTTGTCAAAAAAGGTATTTAATCTGGGTGGAGGTGAAAAATGCCGTATATCGTACAAACAGTTTCTGGAGAAATCGTTCAACCAGTTTGGCCTTGGAAAGTTGAATTTTCCAAATAACACTTTTGCACAACGAAACTTTCATTGCGGGATACTTAAAGATGGTGATGACCTGGAAAATATACTTCATTTCAGGCATGATACGCTTGATTCTTACTTTTTGGAGACCGGGCAAGCCATTTCATTCTTTACAAAGATGTTTGCAACTTTGTTCCGGGTTTTTATCAAGAGAAGTTTGCTAAGTCAATCGGAACCTTTAAAAGCCATGAAAACGAACAATAAAGAATTATTGAATCATTTCTTTCACACAAAAGAATATCCTGTAGTTACCGGAATTTAATCAACTGCATGAGCATGAACATCAAATGTATTTTGATTTTCGTATTGTTGGAATTCGGGCATTTCCTAAGTGCCCAGCTATTGGATGTTCATATCTCGAATATTCGTAACACGAAAGGACAACTCTGCCTGGCCATATTTGCCAGTGAAGATGAATTCAAAGTCGAAAAGCCCTGTTGGAGGCTGTATTGCGATAAGAAAGAAGTTCATAACGGTGAGTTCAGCATTCAGATTCCATTCCGAGAAGGTAATTGGGGTTTCTCACTCCTTGATGATGAAAATAGTAATGGTAAAATGGAGTATAACTTTATTGGCATGCCCCGGGAAGGATTCGGGTTTTCCAACTATGAACTGAAAGGATTACACAGGCCTGTATTTGACGACTTTTGTTTCCAGCTTAAGAAGGATGAGAAGAAGGTTCTGTTAGTGAAAGTAAAATATTATTGACCTTTAAAGACACAATTAAAAATACGGGAATTGACAGGTTCAATTGAGATTTATCAAATTTAGATAGCTTTACTCATCATGATATGAAAGTTATTGTTTTAGTTGTTATTTTTATTTTCATGAAACACTGAACATCTTTTTGAGTTTAAATGTTTTTGATAATAATTATTAAACCTAAAGATTATGAAACCAAGAAGCATTACTCTCATCCTTCTTATCCTGTCATGTCCAATTGTTACATTCTCACAAATTACCGATAGGGAAAAAGATCTTCGAACAGTGGCTACTGACACGATTGTCGGTTGGAAAACCGGGCTTGTAGCCGGTTTGAATCTTGCTCAGACATCACTTACCAACTGGTCGGCAGGTGGCGAAAGTTCAGTAGCCTTTAATGGATTGCTGAGTCTTTTTGCCAACTACAAAGACACTACTTCCGAATGGGACAATTCATTGGATATTGGTTATGGCCTTCTCCAGCAAGGCAAAAGCAAGTTTGTCAAGACAGATGACCGGTTCGACTTATTATCCAAGTATGGAGTAAAGGCTTTTTCTGATTTCAATTACACAGTTCTGGTGAATTTCAAGACCCAGTTCACCCCGGGGTATCAATTTCCAAACGATTCAGTGAAGATATCCAATTTATTGGCTCCGGCATATTTAATTGGTGCTGTCGGGCTGAATTATGTTCCTAACGCTTATTTTAATGCGTTTTTAGCCCCGTTTACAGGCAAGCTGACCATAGTTGACGATGAATATCTTTCCTCGTTAGGTGCCTACGGAGTTACTCCCGGGAAAAAGCTTAAGGGAGAGTTTGGTGGGTATGCGCGAATCATTTATACCAAGAGTGATTTCAAAACAGCGTTTCTGAAGAATGTGGCCGTTACTTCAAAGCTGGATTTATTCACCAACTACCTTGACAATCCACAAAATATAGTCTTTAACTGGGAAAATCAACTTGCAC
>CAIYOZ010000233.1 GCA_903927945.1 uncultured Bacteroidales bacterium
AGAGTCTTTGAGAAAGAGAAATATCAAATAAATTAGTTACATTTACATACAAATCCACCCAACTTTTGCAGGTGGCTCACTTTGCCGAAATGGTGGCTCACTTTTGCCGAAATAATCATTATTATTAAGTACGCAACATTTTTCAGTACTGTTTTCTTATCTTTGTGGTATCACTAAAAATTAAAGTATGGCTTCAAACCTTTTCAACCGTTACATCTGGCTGGTAGATACCATTTATAGGCAACCTGAGGGATTGACATTCGAGGAAATCAATGAGAAATGGGAGCGATCCAGTAGTTCGGATGGGAACCCAATCCCGTTACGAACGTTTCATAACCATAGAGCAGCCATTGAAGAGTTGTTTGAGATCAATATCGAATGCAATAAGAGTACGTACAAGTACTTTATCGACAATGCCGGAGATTTGGAAAAAGGCGGGGTGCGGCGGTGGCTGTTGAACACGTTTGCCGTAAACAACCTGATCAACGAAAGTCACAAACTCAAGCAACGGATCTTGTTTGAGGATATCCCATCGGGTCAGCAGTTTCTAACCACCATCATTGAAGCCATGCGGGATGGGGTAAAGCTTGAAATGACCTACCAGTCGTATTGGAATGACAATGCGTCTACCTTTATTTTTGAACCTTATTTTGTAAAGGTGTTTAAGCAACGATGGTATGTGATTGGTAGAAGTGATAAGGTTCGTATTCATGCCCTGGACAGGATTCAGGAACTTGTTACCTCCAGTACCAAATTTAGTATGCCGGCAGATTTAGACCCGGTAGCCTATTTCTTTGATTATTTCGGAATTATTCATGATGTGGACGTATCAACTATTGAGTTAAAACTGAAAATATCCTCCGGTCAGGCCAATTATCTTCGTGCGTTACCGTTGCACCATTCACAAAAGGAGACTGAAAGAACCACGAAATCGTCGATCTTCACGTACTATATAAAGCCAACGTTTGATTTCAAGCAGGAAATACTGTCATTGGGGGAGGATGTGGAGGTTATTTCACCTATGGCTTTTAGACAGGAGATTGGAAAAGTGGCTAAAAAAATGAGTGAACACTATCAATAAATGGAGAGAAATAATATTATTGTTCCTACATATTCGAGTTAAAAGACTCTAGTTACTAACAAGTTGATGGAATTTTATTTACTTTTGTATTTACGATATAAGTATAGAATAGAATGTAAACTAAAAACAACTATGGAAGAAAATCAATCGGATATCTTGTTATATCAGGCAGATGATGGAAGCACTAAAATTCAGGTGCGGTTGCAGGAAGAAACAGTATGGCTTAGCCAGGCACAATTGTGTGAGCTTTTTCAGAAATCAAAAGCAACTATAAGTGAGCATATCAGAAATGTTTTTGAAGAGAGAGAATTATCTCAAAGTTCAACTGTTCGGAAATTCCGAACAGTTCAATTTGAAGGAACGAGGGCGATAGAACGAGAAATTGATTTTTACAATCTCGATGTTATAATCTCTGTCGGATACCGTGTGAAATCATACAGGGGAACTCAGTTTCGTATTTGGGCTACCCAACGATTACGGGAATACATTGTGAAGGGTTTTACAATGAACGATGATCTACTTAAAGAAGCTGGTGGTGGTAATTATTTTGACGAATTATTAGCCAGGATTCGTGATATCAGGTCTTCTGAAAAAGTGTTTTGGCGAAAAGTGTTGGATATTTATGCCACCAGCATTGATTATAACCCTAATATAGAAGTGTCGGAAACATTTTTCAAGACTGTTCAGAATAAAATGCATTGGGCTGCGCATGGAAATACTGCTGCCGAAGTGGTATACAAAAGGATCGATGCCGGGAAACCTAATCTTGGGTTGACAAATTTTATAGGTGAAAAACCAACTTTGCAAGAAGCTGAAATAGCGAAAAACTATCTCAATGAGGCAGAACTTAATGTGTTGAACAGGATGGTAACCGCCTATCTGGAATTGGCGGAATTACAGGCTTTAAACCAAAAACCCATGTATATGAGCGATTGGATAAAGCGGTTGGACGAATTCCTGAAAATGACAGGTCGTGAAATTCTATCTCATCCAGGTAAAATTACGCATGAACAAGCTATTGAGAAAGCAAAAGTGGAATATGAAAAATATAAGGATCAATTTAAAGATCAATTATCACAAGTTGAAAAGGATTTTATCAAACAAATTGAAGCCGGGGAAAAAAGATTGAAAGGGAAATAGAACATAAAGTATTTAAATTGTAATTATTTTAATGCAATTCAGTTTCACCCTTCCAAGCCACGAGTGATTTCAAGCTTAGGATTACGTTATTCAAACATTTCTTTAAATTTATTTTCGCTTGTAATCTACAAAGCCTTCAGCGATTTAGGGCTTATTTATGTTTTACAGCAGAAAAAAGACGTAAAAAGATTAGGTTTGTACAGGGAAAGCAACTACTTTTGCACCCGCTTCAAGAGAGAAGCATTATACAGTTTATAGTTTACAGTTTATAG
>CAIYOZ010000234.1 GCA_903927945.1 uncultured Bacteroidales bacterium
CAACTTGTTCTAAGCAGATAAGCAATTTTAATACATTATATCGGACGGTCACTATATCACGGTCCAAATCTTGATTGCCGTTTTTATCGTAATTTTAATACATTATAGCTTGTTAAATACCATAAACTATAAAATGATAAATTAGCGCCCCAACAATAAGACCTGCCATTCCTGAAAATACATAAATATAAGAAATAATAATTCCTGTCTTTTCGGATATTTTAAATCTAGCTTCAGAACTTTGCTCTCTTTCAAATATCATCTGAAAGCGTTTCCGTTTAATATATACAATAGTGAGTGCTTCGTATAGAAAAAATGATATGATCAACGTACAATACCATGGAACACTATAATCTACTTTCTTGAAAACAATTAAATTATAAATCGAATTCACATAAAGAAACCAAATAAAAGTTGAAATAAAAATTAAGTTTCTTGCCCCTTCTGATCGTTCAAGTCGTCTAATTCCATACTTAATATTCAATTTTTCAAAAAAAATAGCTGTATAATAAAATAAAAAATCAATTAGAAACATAATTAAATAATATTTATTCGTTTATTTATCATTTGTAAATACATCATTAACTGCACCTGAAATTAAAGTTGTTGCACCCCATGCTGTGGACCACTCTTCAACACCGGTTATAGAAGCTATTCCGATTATCGCAACACTCCCCGTTACAACAGCAATATTATATAAGCTCGGATCTTTATACATTTTATGAACGCTAAAACCAACTGCCAGTGGATTTGTAAATTTACCAATTGCATTCATTGTTTGTGGCAATGTAAAATTAGTTTTATTAATAACATTTATTGTCGCTTTTACAACCGCTGATTCTGAAATTGCATCATCGGTATTACTAATAATTGTTTCTACCTTACTCACAAACTTAGGTAAACCATTTTTTTGTTTAAAGTCGTCGATAGATCTATATAATGCATGATCAACTATTTTACCATTGTCAACTGTACCCCATAATCATAGGTATCCAACCCATTCATTTCCACAAACTCCTTGCCGTTATATTTGTAGGGTTGCAGGGAAGATGATTCGCCTTCCGCCCAAGGCAGTCCGCTCGGATAATACTGAGTGCGCTGAACCACTGTGCCGGGTACTACAAAATTATTGGCTACAAATACTGTATACGGTGCCAGCCATGTTTCCCGTGTATTTCCGAGGTGGTCTCGCCTGAAGTAATTGAAATTGGTGGATACATACGAGCTATTAAACGTATCGGTATACCCTTCCGGATTATGCACCCGCCATAGGTTATAGCCTTTAGTAAGTTGCCCGTACAGCGTATAATAGCTTGCATTATATTCCATGTTTCCCACATAGTCGGTACCTGACTTTGTCATCAGGCTACGGTTATATACATAATTATAGACAGAACCCGTATCAATTGGTGTAGCCAGTTGAGTATTCTTAGTGAAATATTCGGTATACAGCTTGCGCCCGTCAGCAGCATAGCGGTTCAGTATCTGGTTACCGTATTTAAACTGAATAGTATCCGGCAAATTTAATACATTATATCGGATTGTTACAATATCACGGTCCAAATCTTTGACCATGTTGCCGTTTTTATCGTAACTCATTTCGTTGGAGGTATTGGCCTTGTCGTTATACTCCTTGGTGTCATACAACCCTTGCGAACCGTAGGAATCGGTGACCGATTTTACCTGATTGCCTGTATAGGTCATATTTAAACCATCGATCCACGTGCTGCCGCTCAGACGAACAAGTGTCTTAATATTACCTTGTTTGTCGTAGTCTAAGCTTTCCACATTCGTTGCACCACATGGATAGCCTTCCGGGCTGATCTGTAAAACCACACCTAAGTTCAGCCGGTTAAGCTCATCGTATTGGTAATTATAATACCTGGAAGCGCCGTTGTTATTGCAGGAGGCACTCGAGATATTACCGTTAAAACAAGGCGTTGCAGCCATATCACCGGGTATATTGTAACCCAGGTTCTCAGCAAAGGTGCCATTTTTAATCTGAGTAGTCCAGTTGCGGATATTGTATTGATAGCTAATGGTATCAGCCCCACCATGTCGGTAAGTATACTGCAACCGCCCCAACTCATCATAGGTGTTGTTGGTAAGAATAACCTGATCATTAAAAATTTTATAGGTTGTCGTGGTGGGTCGTCCGGCATGATCATAGTCATAGGTATAGGTTTCGGGTAATTCGGTTTGCGTTGCCGTATTGTGTACTTTATAGGTCCCCTTCACTTTTCCCGTAAAGTCATAATGATGGTACGAATAATCATACCCACCCAGATGGTTGGTAGCACGTGTTTGCACCACCCTTCCCTTGTCGTCGTAATACTGGGCGGTGGTCAGGTAGTTCGTACCCACATTATCCAGTATATACGTTCGTGTTCCGGTGAGTAGTCCTACCGCCTCCTTAATCCCGGCAGGAGGTATATATTTCATATCATACCCGGTGGGGGGAACCACCCAATTCAACTTACTGCCGTTGGTTGGAATGCTCGTAAACGAATAGTCGTCATAATAATTCAGGGTTAAAGGTTTCGCCGCTCCAAAGTAGTTGATACTATATCCTGTTCCTGTACCTGTATAGGTTTCTGTTACAAGTATATTTTTACTATAAACATCTTTAAATTGATCTTTTGTGGAGTCATTGCTTAGTATGCCCGTGAATACCACTCGTCCCAACATATCATACTTCACTACCGTCCATTGTTTTATGGACTTTCTTAATGAATCACGTTGGTTCCCATCTTGTGAAAGTACCATCCGGTCGGCTTTATCATATATCATATAAATAGGTTCACAGCCCGGCAAGCATTTTTCGATAGTGTTCCCCCTTCCGTCGTATTTATACCGGTAGGCATATCGTCTCAGGACTCCGTTATCATCCTTTATTACCCCTGTATTAAGCGAGTCGGTAGCAATGGGAGGCAACACATAGCTCAAATGCCCAAAATCGTCGTATACATAACACGTTTTTACATCCGCGTCACTTTGCTTCATCACCACCTGTCCCAAATTATCTTTATATTCCGTAGAGGTCTTGCCATCGGGGTCGGTTACCACCGTTTTGTATAGGGTGTTGTCATCATAGTCGGCCACCTTTTCTAACAAGTTGCTGCTGTTTATCTGGAAACGGGGTACTTCATTAGCACTGTTAAGTTGGTATTTAATGCTGTCATTTTTCCTGCCTTCGTACCAACTTGTACCCGCACTGTATTGCCCCACCGGCCTGCTCAGCGGTGAAGGTTCGTACCAGATCGTGGAGTATGGTTTTTCACTGCTTCCGTAGGTTGCATTAGCCAATCCATTAAAGTCGGCAAGATTCACATAAGCCCCGGTACTGCCCGAGGCAGGTGCAGGCAGCCAATGCCGGTAATCCCTGCTTGCAAAATCGTACTCAGTAAAGTTAACCAGATCCCCTGTCCCTTCGGATATCTCAATCCTATTTAAAAGTACAAATGTTCATGCCTGGTTGTTGGGATTTGTAATCCCAACGTAATGTATTATAAGGATTTGTAATCCGCTAAATTATTCAAGTCATACTAATGTCACTTCCAGTAATCCCTTTCCACCTGCCCAATCAATGGCCGAGCTGTATCTGTAATCTTCCTCCCGGTTCACGATTTCTGACTTCACCGGATTGTCGTGGATATAGTTAAGTTTCTGGTTGAAGTAATCGTTCAGGTAAATCTCCTGGGCATCATTCCCCTCTTGCCAAAACCGGTAATTCTTAATCTTTTTATCATTCTTACCCGCATATTCAAACCTGTTTACCATCCATTCCCGGCGGCTCTCGGTATTCTCCACTAACAGGGTGCGAATGATCTCTTTGCTCGTGAATTTCTTGAAGTCACGTAGGATATCCGATACTCTATTCTCACCTGATGACCCCACAATCATATGCATGTGGTTCGTCATCAGTACCCAGGCATAGATTATCAATCCTTTTTCTTTCTGGCAGTATTGCAACGACTCGATTATGATATGCCGGTAAAGAGGGCGTGAAAATATGTCCACCCAATCAACTACCGTATCCGTCACAAAATAAACTTCCCCATTTATCCGGTTCTTAATATCATAATTCACCGACCAAAAAAGACTCTTAGTCAATTTGAGATTAGTACCCACCGTGATTTGTGGCCTCGCCATAATGGTCGTACCACTGACACCCAATATACTACTATCAGTATAAGCTTTCGAATCATATGCTTTATAAACATAATTTTTTTTATTCGTGGCAGCATACAAATCAATTCCGGCTGAAATCCTGGGTCTTATGATGCCACTGGGATAAATATATTCAGCCTGCACAGGGATTTTATAAATGGGTCCATCAGTTTGAACTATGCGAAAGCTTGAATAATCCATATCGAATAATCTGTATTGACAGGTTGTGTACATTATTCCTGCTTTAATAAACAGATTCTCACTGATACCCGGCATCCAAACATGGGCAAATAACCCACCCTGAAATTTAAGGACTTGCGTTGTGTTGTCGTCGTAAAGCCCTTTGACAACCCCACCTGCAATTTCAAGATTTATTTTTAAAACGGGCAGCTTTTTCTCGTAAATAATACATTTTTCACCTTCACACACGGCTTTATGATAATCAGTTGCCAGTTCAATCAGATTTTGTTGGTTGGGCTTCTCTATTTGATTTATCTCAGGCAGTAAATCCGGGACATCATTTAAATAATAACTCAACAAACCGATAAATTTATTTGTCTTCTCAGCGTAACTTTGTCCATTCACATCTTCTACGATCCTCATATAGGGCAATTCGGTTAAAGGAACCCCTTCTTTCTCAAAATAAAAATGGTCTTCATTATCCCTGTAATGAAACATGTTTAGTCGTCCTTTAATCAAGAACTCCAGGAATACTTTTTCACTCTTCACCTCCCTTGTAACATAATATTTACCGTCAATAAACCTGAATCCTTCGATATCACCGGGATTAAAATGGACAACAGCTGCTTTACGATAGCTCCTGAAAGAACAAACCTTTCCCATGTATTTGTCACCTCTGTAATTTATTTCACCAACCAACGTGTCCCCTTCAGTTTTTATGACATACCCGGGCTTGAAATTGGATTGTGAATGCAAAAGCCCAATGTTCAGTAGCAGTACAGCAGTAATCAGGTAGTAATGTTTCATTTAAAAATGATATTTAAAAAAAGTACTCCAGTTTATAATCATCTCTGAAGGTTGGAGAGTTATTGTCAATTCTTTTTTAAAAGCAAATGTATAATCCGGTGGTCAGTCCGGGGTAACTAATAATATCATAATTCACCGACCAAAAAAGACTCTTAGTCAATTTGACAGTAGCACCCACTGTGATTTGTGGCCTTATTATGATTGTCAGACCACTCAGACCGTAAGGTCCAACTTTAAAATTATCATATGCTTTATAATCATAATTTTTTTTATTCGTGGCTGCATAAATATCGAACCCAGCTGAAATTTTGGGACTAATGATGCTATTGGTAAATACATATTCAACCTGCAGAGGCATTTTATAAATGGGACCATCAGCCTGATCAAAAGAAAAAATTGAACCATAATGAATGTTGTATAATCTGTATTGACAGGTTGTATACATTATTCCCGCCTTGATAAAAAGATTCTCACTGATCACCGGCATCCACACATGAGCAAATATCCCACCCTGAAATTTAGGGACTTGCGTGGTGTTGTTGTCGTAAAGCCCTTTGACAACCCCGCCTGCTATTTCAAGATTTACTTTGAATACGGGCAGCTTCTTCTCGTAAATGATACATTTTTCACCATCACACACCGCTTTATGGTAATCCGTTGCCAGCTTAATCAAATTCTCATGGTTGGGCCATTTTATGCTGTTAATTTCGGATCGTAAATTCGGAGCATCATTTAAGTAGTAACTCAATAATCCAACATATTTGTTTGTCTTCCTGAAGTGTTTTCCGCCATACTCATCTACGATGATGGTATCCTTGTAAGGCAATTCAGTCAGGGTAACCCCTTCTTTCTCTAAATAGAAATGGTCTTCATTATCCCTGTAGTGAAACATGTTCAATCGTCCCTTAATCAAGAACTCCAGGAATACTTTTTTGCCCTTCAAGTTCCTTGAAACATAATATTTCCCTTCAATGAAACGGAATCCTTCAATCTCACCCGCATTAAAATGGATAACCGCTGATTTCCGATGGCTCCTGAAAGAACAAACCTCTCCCATATATTGGTCATCTCTGTAATTTATTTCACCAACCAATGTGTCCCCTTCAGTTTTTATGACATACCCGGGCTTGAAATTGGATTGTGAATGCAAATGACCAATGCTCATGAGCAGTACGATAATAATCAGATAGTAATGTTTCATTTTAAATTGATTTATAATAAATATTATTCGGTTATAAGTAATGTGAACAATATAATGTCGTGTTTTTTCTCCTGTCAAATTAAAACAGGACATTATTCACTTCCACTTACTTATGACGTTCTTGTCCTACCGGTATGCATGCAACCTTCAGTTATCAAAATTGAATAAATTCTTTATTTTCTTTTTATCCAAACCCTGACTTCACCATCGGTCTGTCCGGCTTCCGCAAAAGGTACCATTTTAATATCAACCGGTTTTCCCTCATAAAATGCGTGGGTTTCATAAATTTGAGAACCAAACCAACCGCTGGGAAGCTCGTCTTTTGATAAGGGCATCAGTGTAGGATTATCAAGAGTCAGTTTATCCAATTCTTTAATTTCAGGATTTAAAGCTTGATCCACTGCTAATACCTGCGGACCTGCTTTGAGAGCCATATAACCGGGGTAACTTTTGCCTCCATCTAAAATGTGTGCATTCAAGTCAAATGAAACAAAAACAGAAGAATTCTTATCCCAAACTTTTTCAATGTCAAGATATTGACCGGGTATGCCTGCATAGCTTTTACCATCAACTTCGGCCTTGAAATTTATACACCAATCAGGCACATGCAAGGCTAAAAGGTACTCACTTTTAATGTCCTGTTTCAACCGGATGATTGCTTTTCCCTCTGCTGGAAATTTTGAATCAATGGTGCATTCAACAGTCAATTCTTTGCCATCTTTAGTCACAATTTTATCCTTCAATCTCTCGGCAGAATAGATATTAATATTAAACCCATTCCCGGCATTTTTTGTAAAAACCAGCTCGGGAATGGCGGCTATTCCTCTTGGAATACTTGCCAGGCAACAATGTCCATTGATGCTGCAGTTATACGGTTTTTTGCCTTGCAAAGCCGTGTAATAGCTTACACAACCTGTTTGTGGATTTTCGGCTGCGAATAAAGAGTTGTAAACAGCCTTTTCAATTTCACCAATATACGTTGGGTCTGCGGTCAGATAATAAAGAGCCTGGCTGAATTGAATCCATGTAGTGGTTACACAGCCCTCACCCATGTGCACATCATTACCCGCAGGCAAATCATCATCTGAAGTGAAGTGTTCGCCTTTACTGGTGGTGCCTGTAATGTATAGTTTATGAGTTGATATATCGCTCCAGGCATTTTCCACCGCTTTTAATAATTTTTCATCGCCGGTCAACTGATATAATTTAACAATCCCCGTCAGGTTTGACATCATTTCGTATGCTTTTCCATTCGCTGTTTTTTCTACTTTCCCTATTGCCGTCAATGTGGAAACGATTTTAGAACCATCTTCAAAATCGTATGCCTTAATAAGATAATGACAAAAATCGAGGTATTTTTTATCACCTGTATGGCGGTATAACTCTGTCATGGGTTCCATGACGCTGGTTGAAGCCATACCAAGGTGAAGTGAAGATGTGTTAATATTTAATTGTCCTGCATGTTCACCAAAAGTGTTGCACAACAAATCGCCTATTTTTTTTGATGCTTCCAATGCCGGCTGATATCCTGTTGCCGAATAATAGCTCAATAATCCGAGCATATTGTATTTATGTGCCCACACATCCCAGTCAGTCCAGTAATTGACGGGTAAATACGTTCCAAGATACCCATCTTCTTTTTGGCAAGCTATCAGGATATCAACTATCCGATCCATTTGTGTCTTTAATTGGGTATCTTTAGTCGATCGCCATACCCGACTGGCTGCATGCAAATACTTTCCAGCATACTCACCAATCCAGGTTTGTTTCCCCGGTCGGTTATAATAGCATTCCAGAATTCCGGTTTCATCAATATTGAGTAACCGCTGGGTTAGGTTGGCCTGGAGCCGGTCGTTTAAATAACCGCCAAAGGCAATATCCTCTAAAGCAAACGGGCCTGATTTACCGGGGATAACGAGATTTACCGGTGGACATATTAATTTTTCATTTTGCCTTGGCGTTATTTTATAGGCGAAAAGTGAATTGTATTTCAATGTATCTGGCAAGAGATCAGTAACAACTTGATACTCAATTTTATAATTAGCTGCTTTTTTTAATTCAACTGAAACAGTATACGATGTGTCTGCTTTATTTCCGATGATGATTGGTTCATTCTTTTCATAAACCACATTGTTATTTTCAATGTCACATATGCTTACTCTTATTGTTCCGGCTAATTTATCTACAGGAACTTTGAATTTAAAATTTAATGTTTTTTCAATGCGTGTCATTCCATCAGCAATGAATCTAAAGGGTTCATTGTGGGAAGTGAGCAATGCCACATCCGAAAGAGTAACATTTCTAATAGAATGATTGGTACCGTACATACCCCCATTTTCCCCGGTATCTGTCACACGGATAGCAATCACGTTCTCTTTGTCCCAATGAATGGATTCAATTGGAATCAAATACTCCCTGTCGGTATCCCAACCGGAAGAACTGCCGATAAGCTTTCCGTTGAAGTAGGTTTCATCGGCATCATCAATCCGGCCCAAAAAAATCTTGACAGCTTTCATTGATCTTATATTCATTCTAAGGGTAGATGGAATAACTACAGCAGTACGATACCATCCTATTCCGTCGTAATCAGGATAACCTTGCGTCTCCCAAAATTTGTCTACACGAATGGTTTTCCAATTCAGATCATTAAATTCAGATTTCGAATACTCCGGATGATCTCCGGTTTTAAATTTCCACTCCCTTGGAAGCGCTAAACTTATAGCTGATTCCGGACTTAAAGCGTATGATTTGGTAACCACTAAAAAAAGCAAGTATAAAAAAATTTTTCCTTTCATGTTCGAACTTAAAATTATTCTGTTAATTTATATCTATTCTATTCCCTTACTAAAAGCTGTATCTCTAAATGTTTGTAAAACTAGACTTATTTGAGTAATTTAACTAATGATATTTTAACCAATTATGATACTTTTACTCAAAATTTATACTACCATTCATGCAAATTTCGGCTTGTATTTTGGAACTCAAATCACTTAACCGACTTCTTTGTCCTTCGCAACTACTTTAAAATGTGTGTTTAACACTCTGTTTACTTTCCTATTCAATTTGCAGAATGCTCAAATCCTTGATCTTAGTCATGGTTCTAAATTAACAAGGGCCAGGTTACATCGTGTGTTGGAATTACAAGAAGAGTAAACTGTTAAAAGGATATTCAATTAGCCCTTTGAATTCTATGCAGCCAAGGAATCGCTGATGGGATGTAATAGTATTCCGTAGGCTCATGTTGACCCTGCTTTTCTCCTATGACCCTGTACAAAAACTCCTGCCTGATTCCTGCAAGAGTCTTTAGACAATACATAGATAATACATATATAATACATACTAAATACAATGTAAAGATATATCTATATAGATATAGGTTTTCTATGCATTTAGTTTGCATTACTAAATTATTTTGTAACTTTGTCGTAAAGACTCTTGCAGGAGGTTGTAAGGAGGTTTGCAGGAGGAAGAGTAGTCGGTCGGTAGTTTATAGCATACCAGACTGGGAATACCAGTCTAAAAAACTTAATCTAACAAAAAAAAGATACTGCAATGAATATGAAGAGTATAAGTATCGTACATTATCATTTGAATTTTTAGTTAGATAAGAGTTTATAG
>CAIYOZ010000235.1 GCA_903927945.1 uncultured Bacteroidales bacterium
TAATAAATCACAAAACCTCCGCGCTCCCAGTGCAGCAGCTTCATGGTGGTGCGGCTCTTGTTCAGAAACACATACACATCTCCGTTGGTAGGATTCAAGGAGAGGTAACGGATCAACCCGCACAACCCGTCTAATCCCTTGCGTAAATCTACCCCATTCAAACAAACTACATAACGATTGCCTTCATTCAAACTGAACATAACTTTTTTATGGCAAAGGTCAGGCAATTTTATACTATATGAAATGCGGCGGATTTGAGATGCTTACTTTTTAAATTATCCCTTCCTTCTTTACATTTTCTATCAGGCTCATGTGTATGTCCTTCTAACCTCTTACGTAATGTCTTCTTAATGGGGGAACCTCATGGCATTCCCAAAGGACGAAAATGTTACTATTGCATGAATAGGTAAGTAAATCATTATTTCCTAAACTATACCTACCTAATGCAAACCTAGTGCAAACCAAGTGAAAGCGTATTTATGTAAAGGATACCAAATGAACACAAATTGCACTAGTAACACATAGATATAGCATATATAAATAAATATGTGTTATATATGCGTTATCTATGCGTTATGTATGCGTTATGTATGCGTTGTCTCATTTTACTTTCATTTGGTTTGCACTAGATTTTGTATGGTTAGGCAGGAGGATGACAGATTGTTGGGTAGGTGAAAGTATAGTTGATAATTCATAAAAAATACTACAAAAGGATGTGTTTATTCAATAACTGATTTCATATCTTTGCCGCATTCTCTCCCATTAAGTCTAAGTTTTTGATTTGAACACTTTTGAAGTTAAGATTCTACTATCAATCATTTGATATTATCGTAAACACTTAAAAAGTCATGAAAAAAAAGACCCTCTCAACACTCAATGTCAATTTATTGACCATTGATGATCTGTATTCTTTGATAAAAATAACTTGTGAAAAGACTATAATTGTCAGCTCTTTATATTACGACAATCTCTACAAACTTTATGTAGATATGAGGTCGAATAATGAAATGATGTGCATACTTGCCGGCATTCCTTCCAGGAGTGAGCTGACCGATCAACTCAATGAAATGAATATGGCCAGGATTGCATGTATTGATGAGCTGAAAAGGGAGATTGATTTCAACCTTATCCATAGCAGTAGGTCAGGAAGAATAGCGGCCCGTGCACTTCATCGTTTTTTTGAACCGTATTGGAATACCTCTTCAGAAAAAACAAATATTCAGTCGGAAATTTACCATGATCTACTCACAAAATATTTGGATTCTCCCGATGTACTTGGCAATGTCACAGAAATGGGGTTAGACATGTTGCTCTCAAACCTGGAATCAACAAACAGCAGGTATGACATGCTGATGAAGGCGCGAATGATGGAGATCGAGATACGTGAACTCTCTGGAAAAGATATGAAACCGTTAGTGGTAAAGAATTATATTGATTTTTGCCAGGCAGTGGAAGATATCGTTAATTTTGCTATAAGCGACGATATTATTTTCTTGTTTAATAAGATAGATGAAGTCCGCAAAACTTATCCAATCCTGATAGAAACAGTTACAGAAAAGAAAGCCGGTTTCATTTAACAGAACCATCTGTTGGAATGACTAAACTTTAGACACAAAAAGAACATTGAGAATTTAAGTGATTTTATTTGTAAAATTCATAGAGTTGAATTAATTGTTGGAATATTGAAAAATGAAAACAAATAAAAGGGTCTGAATGAAAATCCATCCCTTGTGAAAGGAAGAACTCTATTCGTTTTTATAAATCATTTTAATAAATAGCCAATCATGAAAAAGTTTACCCGTTTCGTATTTCTTATGGCTATGGTAGCGGCCTGTGGAAATGTGAGAGTTTTTGCTCAACCGACTGTGGCGGCACCTGTTCCTCCAATTTACCCTCCTGCCAAGGTTATTTCTATTCACAGTGATGCGTTTACGAATTTGCCGAACACAAATTTCTTTACCGGGGAATTGATTGTTACTACCAGTTCGGAAGTACAGATTGCCGGAGTCAATACATTGAAATACATCAGTATGGACACGCTGAACAACGTCTTTAAGGAAACTGTCAATGCCCTTCCGATGAATTACCTGCACATTGATGTATGGACTGATAACGAAACGTCGATCCATCTTATCCCCTTTAGCCGGTCAACCGGAGGTACCGGGGTCTTTGCACTGACCCCGTTGACTTTGAATGCCTGGACAAGTTTTGATATACCACTGTCTTATTTTACGAATCAGGGAATGAATATTTCCGATTTATACAAGATAATGTATACTGCATCAGGTAATTCGACCTTTTACTTCGAAAACATTTATTTTTATAACACCACGACAACTGTGGATGTATCGCCTCCTAACACATTGACAGCAGTCAAAGGCCGAGTCGATCAGGATGCAGTTGAATTGCTGCTAAATGCCACCGATGATTCAGGTTCGGTAAATTACGAGATCACTTATGGAGCCACGACCTTAAAAACAGGGGGCGTCTCAGGGGTACAGAAATCGTTTCAGGTAACTTCACTTGCTGCCTCCACGGATTATAGCTTTTCAATCACTGTGAAAGATCCAACCGGAAATGTAGGTTCATCCGGGCCGGTTGTCGTTACAGCTACTACGTTGCCCCCCTTTCCCGGTGCACCTGTGCCTTCTTTCCCCGCATCAAAAGTAATTTCAATCTACAGCGATACCTATACTCCCATAGTCAATAGCATCAACTTTAATACGCTTTGGGGACAAAATACCATTGAATCACCGGTGCAGATGAGTGGGAATAACGCCCTTAAATTGTCGAACCTGGACTATCAGGGCGTTGAATTCGGAGCGGTGGTGAATGCCAAAACAATGAATAAGGTACATATCGATGTCTATGATGTTGATGAAACTTCCCTCCGGATATCGCCCATGTGTAATTGTCCCCGTGAACATTTGGTGTCGCTTTCGCCTCTAAATTTAAATGCATGGAATAGCTTTGATGTGCTTCTGACTCAGTTTCTCACGGTGGGAATGCCCAGGCTCTATGAGTTTAAAATAGCGGGTTCGGGAGGCAAAACGGTGTATGTTGATAATCTTTACTTTTTTAACGATGTAAATAGTGGGATTGCCACCATGGATGCGATAAATCCGGTTACCTGTTACCCCAGTCAGGTAAAGGATCGATTGACAGTTAATGCCACATCATCCATCGGTCAGGTGATTATTCGAAATTTGCTGGGTCAGTCGGTAAAATCTATTCCCGGAGGGTTCGATGAGAAAATAATCGACCTGGGTGATTTGACAGCCGGGAATTATTTTATTACCGTTAAGCTTGTCAATGGGTTACTGGTTACACAAAAGATCATTAAATTATGATTTGATAAAAACGATTGGTTTGTAAGGGAAAGAGGGTTTTGTAATGGAACAGCTCAGCACGATATAACCTGTCCTGAAATCCTTCCTTGTTCAATGATATTGAAAAAAATACATATTATCAATCCTGTTACGATGAAAACCGAAAAAGAATAATCCTTCACGCTTTTTTAATGTTTATACTTTCGAAAATCTATTCTTATCTATCATTTATAAAAACAATTTAAAACAAATCAACATGAAAAAAATCACTCAGTTAATTCTCCTGACGGTTGCGATAGTAGCCTGGGGAAATGTGAAAGTACTGGCTCAACCCACTGTAGCAGCACCAACTCCTCCGGCTTACACCACCGCCAAAGAAATCTCCATTTTCAGTGATGCCTTTCCCAATGTAGCTGGAACCAATTTTACCCCTGGTTGGGGACAGGCTACAGTTGCAACTATCGTTCAAGTTGCAGGGATTAATACCTTGAAATATTCCAACCTGAATTATCAGGGCATAGAAATTGGAAGTGACGTAAATGCCTTTCCTATGAAGTATTTACACATTGATGTATGGACTGGGGATGAGACCTCTATACAACTTTATCCCATCAGTCGCTCATCAGGTGATAGCCGATTTGTAACACTTACCCCTTTGACATTAAATGCATGGAATAGTTTTGATCTGAAGCTTAGCGATTTTCCGTCTGGTCAAAGTTTTTCAGATATCTTCCAGTTTAAGTTTGTTGGAACAAATGGCAAGACTGTTTATGTTCAGAATCTTTATTTCTACGACAATACAACCACCGTAGATGTTTCTGCTCCGACAGCTTTTACGGCAGTCAAAGGTGCAGTAACTGCCAGTAGTGTTGAATTGCTATTGAATGCAACGGATGATTCAGGAGCTGTTAATTATGAAATTACCTATGGCGCCAATTCAATTAAAGTAGGTGGCATATCCGGGGTTCAAAAGAGCTATAAAGTGATTGGCCTGGCTGGTTTGACTGCATATTCATTCTCAGTTGTAGCGAAAGATTTAACGGGTAATATTGCTTCTAACAGTCCTATAACTGTACTTGCCACTACTCTACAAGGACTTCCGGTGCCAACAGTATCGGCACCCACACCTACCCTTGCTGCCTTCAAGGTTATGTCGGTTTATAGTGATGTATATACACCAGTAAAACCCGCCATCAGTTATAATCCTAATTGGAGTCAGACTACCTTGGTGACGACTTTTAATGTGGGAGCCGATGCCACCATGAAATATGAAAATTTCAATTATCAGGGAATAGACCTTGGAGGTGTTATTGATGTCAGTACCATGACGAAGGTACACATTGATGTGTTTACGCCCAATGAAACCTCGATGACTTTTCAACCGATCAGTACTCCGTCTGGAACGAAAGTAGCCCTGACACCATTAACCCTAAATACATGGAACAGTTATGATATCCCCCTGTCATCGTTTACAGGGTTGAATAAAACCGGTGTTTTTCAGGTCATGTTTAATGATGGCACATCCAAAATAGCTTATATCGACAATATCTATTTTTACAATGATGTAGTAGGCTCGGTAGCTAACTTGAAAGAATCATTTTCCATTAAATGTTATCCAAGCCGGGTGATAAATACGATGAATGTAAGCGCTGATTCACAGATTACAGAGCTGAATGTGCGCAATCTCTTGGGTCAATTGGTTAAATCGATTTCGGTAAACAGTAGGTTAAAAACAATTGATATGAGTAATTTATCGGCAGGTAATTACTTTGTGACGGTAAAACTGAGCAATGGCCAACAGGCCACTCAAAAGGTAGTGAAACTATAAAAGACTTATAGTCTTACTTTTAAAAGTCCCGGTGGAAAACATTTCCTCCGGGACTTTTTTGATGGCTTACATTCAATAGAAACATGATATTTAATTTTATCCACATAATAAGCAGATAAATCCACATACGGGATTGTTATCTGAATTATATTTGTAGCGTTGAATTCCATGCAATAAAAGTAAGTGTAAAGGTATGAATACGACGCAATTGATAACCCTATAAATAAAACTTTCAAAAAATGATTAAAATTACATCAAGAACAGTTTTCATATGTTTCTGTTTAATAGTCTCATCCCTGCTGAATGCAACAACTTACTATGTGTCACCCACAGGTTCTTCTACAGCAAGTGGTAATATTACAAATCCACTAAATTTTTCAACGGCCATTGGCAAATCGATGACAGCCGGAGATTCATTGATCATTCGAGGGGGTACTTACAATCTGAGCAGTTTGCAAACTATTTCAAAGTCTGGGACTTCAACCGGTTTTCTACAGATAGTAGCCTATCCTGGAGAAACTCCGGTACTTGATTTCAGGAAGGAAGCTTATAACAGCAGTAATCAAGGGGTGAAACTCTCGGGTAATTATGTCCATTTGAAAGGGGTAATTATCCAGGGTGCCGGAGACAACGGTTTACAAGTGACAGGAAGCAATAATATCATTGAAAGTTGTACAACGCGTTGGAATTGTGATGCCGGTACCCAAATGAAGACAGGGAGTAATAATTTAATCCTGTATTGCGATTCGTACGAGAATTTTGATTATGAATCGGGGGGAATTGCTGCGCCCAACTATGGTGGAAATGCAGATGGATTTGCGGACAAACAGTACACGAATACCGGTACTAACACATACAAAGGTTGCCGGTCGTGGAGAAATGGTGATGACGGGTGGGATAGTTACGAAAAAATAGGAAATACAGTGTATGATAGTTGTTGGTGTTATTCCATGGCACCTGCCACATTCGATATGACCGATAATATCCGTTTTAAGACCGATAGTGCCACTTGGTTTTATCAATTCAAAAATACATCGGGCCGATATGTAATGATCAACTATGGAAATGGAAACGGGTTTAAGTTGGGAGGCAATTACACTGCGAATAATGCTACCTTGCACAATTGTATTTCTGTGGGGAACAAGGTGAAAGGTTTTGATCAAAACAATAACAACGGGATCATGACTATTTACAATTGCACGAGTTATAACAATGGAAACAACTATGGATTTTCCAACAGCAGTTATGGCACTTTAATTATCAGGAATTGCGCTTCCCTGGACAGTAAGGGTTCGAATAGTTTTAGTAGCAAGTCGGTTACCCAGGCATTCAATTCCTGGAATACCGGATTTACGTGCGTGGACGCTGATTTTGCAAGCCTGGATTATACACAAATGCTCAATAACCGTCAACCCGATGGTTCATTGCCTGAGATTACATTGCTTCACCTGACCCCCACAAGTGGCATGATTGATAAAGGGACGAATGTGGGGTACTCATTTTATGGCTTGGCTCCTGACCTGGGAGCCTACGAATTCAATCCTGGTTTGACAGCCATTCCTTCGGTTGCGGGAAATGATATTTCTGTGAATTATTCTACTTCAACTCATGAGATTTCAATCAAAGGTGACATGTCACTCGTTAAGGTCTATCAGCTGAATGGAAGGGAGGTTTTTACCAAGAGAGTTTTATGCAATCAACTAAATATACCTGTTAGCAACATGTCAAATGGAATTTGTCTGGTCAAAGTGGTTGATCAACAAGGTAGCACAACGACCCGGAAGATATTGATTGATTAACGACCCAAGCCCCTTCTAAAGGGGATGTAAAGAGTGGTATACTAAGATTCATCGGTGTCTAATGAACCACAGTTTGGAGTCGGTGGTAATTAATGATACATCCCTTTCGGGGATTGGGGTGGAAAATCGAATGAAATGATATGTACAAAAAAGCCATCTGATTATTTTAATCAGATGGCTTTAAACAGGTTTTAGAATCGTTGTAAGAACTCTCCGAGATTTACTTCCCTATCCAGGTCCATCTTCTTACGCAACCGATAGCGGCTCATTTCTACGCTTCGCACGGACATGTTTAGCAAGGGAGCAATGTCCTTTGACGATAAATCCATTTTAAGATAAGCACAGAGCTTCTTGTCGCTGGTATTGAGTTCAGGATACATGTCACCCAGCCTCTTGAGATAGTTCTCGTACACCAGGTCAAAGTTTTCTTCGAATCGCTTCCAGTTATTATCGTTTTCAATATTCTGCTTAATGCTGCGTTCCATCTTGTTAAGCCTGGATAATACCGCACTTGAATCATTAGTTGATTTAATGTCCTCAGTCACCTTCGTAATGCTATCCATAATGTCGAGTAGAATCTCGTTCTTTCGAATTAAATTCATCGTTGAACTCGCCAACTCCTGAGACTTGTGCCTCAGCTCATATTGCAATTGCTGATTCTTCAATTCTTTTATTTCTCTTTTCTTTTCAGATGTTTCAGCTTCAAAATGTTTCTTTTGTTCCTTCAATTCTAATTCTTTCAGTTTTTCCATATCCAGTGCACCTTTCTTGGACCGGTTGTTTATGAATATTACCAACCCTACTAAAAAAAGGATAAAAAGGATAAAGTAGATCACTGAAGCAACCTGAGATTCGTACCAGGCGGGTAAAATGGTAAATGAGTAGGTGCAAATGGCTTCTTTTGACTCTAAAATATCATGTGCCCTGACTTTAAACACATAATGTCCCTTTGGCAAATGGGTATATTCCTTGATATTATCACTGCTGAACTTCGACCATGTTTCATCATAATTTTCCAGCATGTAACTGTATTGAACCATTCCTTCGTTACGGTATTCGGGTGCCACATATTCGAAACGAATTGAATTCTGCCTGTGATTATAAGCATCCCCGGAGTTAGTCTTTTCAATACTTCCCGTTTTCAACGGGTAAGAACCACGGTCACTAGTAATGATCACATTGTGAAGAAATACTTTGAATGTATTTTTTGTAACTATTTGCCTTTTGGTATCTATCCAGCTAAAGCCGTCTTCGGTACTTAGAATCAGATTGTTCTTGTCGATATAATTAAAATTTTCAAAGCCAATAATTATTTTTGGTTGAAGAATTCGATAGGTTAAAGAATCCATTTGAAAGGTATTATTCGCTCTTTTCTTAGCTAACCCTATAAATTTACCAGAAACACACCAGACATCACCGTTCTTGCTTTCATGCAGCCGCATATAGCTTGGCGGTGATACAAACAAGTGGTTCCATTTATCATAGGGAACCATCCTGTCAGACTTTTTATTGTAGTTGTAAAATCCTCTTTCAGAAGAAAAAATGATTTCATTGCCGATTTTAAACAATGTATTATTCCGGTTACTTGGAAATCCCTTTTTATCGTCATACGTTTCAAACCGTAAGATACTATCCATTGTACTGTTAAAATGGATATGGAACAATCCTTTTTGCCAATGGCTAAACCAAAGCGTTCCATCGACGTCTTCCTCGAACATGGGACTTGATTCTGCAAACTTACCCTTGATGAAATGGGAGAATTTCCATTTTGACCCTGTTTTTTTCAAAATAAATAATCCCTGATAGGAACATCCTAAAATCATGTCGGGATGTTTTGCAAGGCTTTTAAATGACCAGGTTCCCGTCAACCCTTGTATTCTTTCAGTATGATCGGGGTACACGATAAATGCGCCCTGGTCATCCCCACAAAACAATGTGTTGTCGATATCGTATAAACACCAGATTTGACCTTCCATTCCTTTTAATAGTTTTAACTGGAGTGGTTGTGAACTGTTGGTCAATGGAAATGATGTGGTGTAAAGCCCTTGGTTGGTGCCAAAGTAAAGTTCATTATTTTTTAGTAAAGAAGTATAGCCCGATCCATACAAATTATTTGTCCCAAACATATTCAACACAGGGCTATTTAACATCACATAATCGATTCCTTTGTCAAGTCCAAGCCAAAGGTTTTGTTGATTATCGAAGGCTACACTCAACACAGTATTGTTTTGAAGTCCGCTATATGTATTGACGTAAGTTGCGTTTCCATCGGACATGTTTTGAACAACTATCCCACTTTGTACGGTTCCGAATACAAGTTGTTTCCCATTCGTTGTGGCACAGAACACCTGATTCTTTTTCAGAAAGCTGTCAATTCCTGTATTATAAGGCACAATGGTAACCCCATCGAAAATGAAAACACCATTGAAAGCTGTTACAAAGAGTATTTTGTTGTCTTTGTATGGCAATATAGAACAAACTTTTTTATCAATAAGTAATTCAGATCCCGCTATACGAACAAATATCTTCCCATTGAGCATAAAAATTCCTTGCTGAGAACTGGCTACAAAAAGGACATTATGGACAAAAGCAGCCACGTCAATTTTGTTTTTTAACGGATAACTGATGATTGTATCGCCATCATACTGAAAAATAGATTTACCTGCCTGAAAGTATATTTTCTTATCACCCTGAAGGATATTGTATAGTTCATTGGAATTGATTGAGTTTTTAGCAAGTTTATTCATTAAGGAGTGATACTCCAGTTGCCCGCTTTTTAATTTTTGATAAAAACCAAACTCATTAAATGTGGATGCATAAAACTTACCATCCTTTCCACAAAGCACAGAGCGTACGTTCGTCCCATTCTTTATCGGGAAAGTAGACCATTTTTTACCATCAAATTCCAATAACCCAAAGTTATTGGCAAAATACATGGTATTAGATTCATCCTGAGCGATTGCCCAGTTTTGAGTTCCGGCATTATAATTCGATCGGGTAAAATTCCGAACCAAGGGTTGATTTGAAAAGGCTAGCGTACTAAAAATAAGAAATAATAGGAGAAGAAAGTTCTTTTTCATGTTTACAAAGTTATCATTATTGCCATTTTTTATTCAAAAAGAATTCAATGTTAAGACAATTTATTCAGTTGAAATTGCAGTTGAAATATGTTTTAAAACACATTATTTTACAACATGCTGATAAGTAGGTAAATAAAAACGTGATTGTTGTAAATTTGAGTAGTGTATTTTAGCTTGAAATGTATTTTTGTGAGGTAAAAAATTGCATATGTATCATAATTCAAATTAAATTTGTGTTGATATATTTTTATTTTAAATAAAGAAGCTTTGGAAGCTTACATGTTTTTTTAATTATCAAAAAAAGATTGGTTACTCCCACGTTGTTTTTTTAGATTCACAGTTCAATTATTATTTTATGAAAGTTACGCAAAAGATTTTTCGATTAAGTATCCTCATGCAGTTAATATTAATTTCGGTATCATCCGCCCAAAATATTATTCTCTCTGACAAACTTGAGAAAAAAGGAGATGATTACCATTTGATTTGGCAGGACAATTTCGATGGACCAAAGCTTGACGAGACAAACCGTTGGAGTATTGTGGTGGATTCAAATGGCGGCGGTAACCGGGAATTACAATTTTATAAACGCGAAAATATTGAGGTGGGTAAAGAACCTGTCAGTGGGGAAAATTGTCTGATCATAAAAGCGAAGAAAGAAAATTACCTTCAACGGAAATATACTTCCGGAAGACTTTCGACACAGCACAAAGTTGCCTTTCGATATGGCAAGATTGAAGCCAGGATAAAGCTGCCAAAAACTGCCAATGGTTTATGGCCTGCCTTTTGGATGCTGGGGAACGATTATCCGGAAGCTATATGGCCCAAATGTGGGGAAATTGATATTTTGGAAATGGGAAACAAAAAAGGCATTATCAGCGGTACACAGGATCGCTTTTTTAATGGAGCCTGTCACTGGGGAGAAAGCTTCAATAACGGAAGTTATCCGAATTATGGGATATCCTCCATCAATCCCTATTGTCTGCAGGATGTCTTTCACTTATATACCCTGATTTGGGATAAAGATTCTGTTAAAATGTATTTGGACATGGACCAATATCCAACGAATAAGCCTTACTTTGAGATGCCAATCAATGTGAAAGACGAGCCAAACAGTTCAGCCCATTATTTTCACAAGCAATTCTTTATAATTTTCAATCTGGCTGTGGGTGGGAATTTTCCTGAAATCAGTCATCCAAGTCAAGTCACGGCATTAAAAGAGGGAGAAGCACGAATGTATGTTGATTATGTGAAAGTATATCAAAAAGGAATTGAAGGAGAGGAGTTTAAAGTTTTTAATTAAATATAAAAGGAAACCAATTTTAAATTTAAATATTTATAAATCAAATCTTTATTATTAATTTAAAAAATTACAAACATGAAAAAAACTACAAGATTAATCCTTTTAGCAGCTATAATGCTTGCTTGGGGAAGTGCATTTTCTTATGTTAATGCAGCAAGGCAGTATTGTCATCAGGCAATAACTTCAGGAACAAGCACAATTTATTTGTCTTGTGAAACTCCATCAACTGGAAATTACCGCATTACAATTGAGTCAGATGTTGCAATGACTAACCTTACAGCAGGATGTTATTGCAATATAAATGGTGTAGGTGGTGGTCAATTGATTAGTCTTTCAGGCTATGTTAGAAGCTCTGATGGTAAAAAAATCACTATTGATATTCCATCCAGTTCTGCTCCAAATCTCTATACTCCTTTGTATATATTAATGCCAGGTGAAGTAAATTTTGGTACATGGCCATCTGATATTGATTGGTCAGGAACTTGTGTTGCATCATCTGATGTCACGAAACCAGTAATGGGAACTGCCGTAGTTGTAGGAACACCAGGAGCCACTTCGGCAAATTTAAAATTGACAGCAACCGATGATGTTACATCTCCTGTTATAAACTATGTTGCAAACGACGCAACCAACAGCATAACCAACAAAGCACTTACAACTGACGCATCTGGAAATGTTACAGTTACCGGTTTAGCTGCTTCTATAAGTTATAACTTAACAATCACAGCAAAAGATGCCGCCGGTAATGTGTCGGCTAATTCAGTTATTGTAAGTTTTACTACTGCTTCTAACCCCGTAGCTCCTGTACCACCAGCACGTGATGCTTCAACTGTATTAGGGGTTTACACCGATACTTATACCTGTGCGTCAAACAGTTTTCAAATGTGGGCCGCCTCCTCTTCGGTTCCTGTAGTTACTGCAGGTAATAACTCGATGTTAATGACCAGTACGAATTGCTTTGGTACTCAATTTACAAGTGCACAAGATGTCAGTTCAATGAAATATTTGCATGTTGACATTTATCCAACTACTGTAACAACAATGACGATAGGACTTGTAGCAGGAGCTACAGGCAATTTGGTTCAAACATTAGTAGCCAACCAATGGAATAGTTTAGATATTTCACTGGCAGCTTTAAAAATAGCTGCCCCGACACTGGATTTGACTAAAGCATTACAAGTAGGCTTCTGGGGACTGAACGGCAGTTTTTATATGGATAATATCTATTTTTGGACGGATGTAGCCCCATCACTTGTTATTTCAACTGCAACATTAACCATTGCACAACCTGCTACCAGTACAAATACGTTTGGTATCACTACAGCAAGCGCATGGACTGTTTCCAGCGACCAAACCTGGCTGACTCCCAGTAGTACCAGTGGAACCGGAAATGCAACTATTACATTGACAGCAACTATTGCTAACAGTACATACTTTGACAGAACAGCAAATGTTACAATTGCAGGAAGCGGTACAACCAAAACTATTGTTGTAACACAGTCTGGGTTACTGCCCGCACCATCACCTGTTCCAACTGTTACTGCATCAAAAGTAAAATCAATATTTAGCGATACTTATACACCTGCTGTTACTGTTGGCGCTTTTGATAATTGGTATTTGATGAATTTTTATGATTGCACATTTGCAGTGGGGAATAATGGTAAAAAAGTAACGTCAACCGCTAATGGTGGTTGTGGAAGTCCAACTTTTGTGACTACTCCTTTGGATGTTAGTGGCATGACCTATGTACATGTTGATGTTTTTCCAACTACAACACTTACTGTAAGTATTCAATTGATTACAGTAGGTACTACAACAGCAAATTGGGTCTCATTAGGAACACTTACTACAAGTCAATGGAATAGTATTGATGTTCCTGTAAGTTCTTTTACTAATTCAGAAAAAACAGATATAAAACAAGTTGGTTTTCAAACTACGGCTTGTTTAGGCACTTTCTATATGGATAATCTATATTTCTATAATGGTACTGCAACCGGTTTAACTTCTGCTTCAGTTGAAAACGGTATCTCTTGTTATCCAAATCCAATTACGAATAAAGTGACTGTTTCTGCTAAAACAGAAATCAGTCAAATAATTATTCGCAATCTATTGGGTCAGTCTGTTAAAACTGCATCAGTGAATGGTCTTGAAAAGACGATTGATTTGAGTGATGTTGCATCAGGCAATTATATTATAAGCCTGAAATTGGCAAATGGTCAATTTGCCACACAAAAAATCGTGAAGTTATAATTTCAATCAAATCCACGGGGAATTTATTCTCCGTGGATTCTTTTATTATCACTCTCCATTCTGTTACTTCTTAAATTTTCGTTAATTCCCATCCCATGAAAATCCGAAGCATTATTGCCTTCATTTATATTTTCTTGTCATCCCTGTGCATCCACTCAAATGCACAGATTGTAAATGTCGGAAACGGCAGTTACACAGCCACTTTTCCCGGAGTCGATGCAGCAGCCCGCAATGCAATCCCTTCAGGTTCACCCCAACTAACCGGAAAAGCAGTAGGGAAACCGGTTCCTACCAACGATTGGTGGACAGCTTTGGTCAAAGAACCACATGCAGCCAATCTTTTTAATTATCCTTTTACCATGAAAACCGTCAATGCCGGATTGGTGGTCAGTTATATCCCTAGTGGAGTGATTGATGATTTACTACCGGTTACAGTCGGTGTAACGGGAATAAATGCTCCTATTACCTCAGTTTCAGATTATTCCGATTGGACAGTGACCATGAACTGGACTGATGGCACCCATGGTTTCAATGCTACTTCGGGAGTGGGGATGCCATTCTTGTATTTTACAAAACAAACAACAGATGTGGCTCAAGTAACGGTTACTTCCGGAACTGTGACCATTTCAAATGAAATGCTGGTGATTGCCAACGCCAAAAATGGAGCAAGCTTTGCCGTGTATGCACCAACGGGTAGTACCTGGATACAAAATGCAGGCGTCTATACCTCGACATTAAATGGGAAAAACTACTGGTCACTGGCATTTATTCCACTCACAGCGACAAACGTGACCTCCGTGGCTACTGAATATAAACAGTATGCTTATGTTTTCCCAACAAATACCACAGCAACCTATAATTACAACGAAGCTACTTCGGTCATGCATACCGATTTTAATGTACAAACTGAAGTGAAGGAAGGAACAGCTACCAATATGCTTCTTGGACTTCTACCGCACCAATGGGCTCATTTAACATCAACATCCCCCATCCCCGACAAATACAGCTATGCCACTGTCAGGGGACAAATGAAAACAATGGCTGGAAATAGTTTTAGCGTAGAAAATACGTTTCACGGGATATTACCCACTTTACCTTATGTAGACAATTACAGCAAAGGATTTACTCCGGGAGTGCTAACAGATAAAATCTCCGGACTGGAAAACAGTACTATGGCTACCTGGACAGACTCATATAATGAAGGTCAGGTATTCAACCAGTTATTGCAAACAGCCCGGATAGCCAACGAAATGGGAAATTATACTTCCCGTGATAAAATTGTAAACACCATAAAGACACGTCTCGAAAACTGGTTAAAAGCAGACAATGGCGAGGTGGCCTTTCTTTTTTACTACAATTCAACCTGGGGATCCATTATCGGTTATCCGGCCGGTTATGGTTCAGACAGTGGATTAAACGACCACCATTTTCATTGGGGTTATTTTATACAAGCAGCCACCTTCGTAGCACAATTTAGCCCGGGTTGGGCTGATCAATGGGGTGGAATGGTAAATATGCTGGTACGCGATGCTGCGGGTTATGACAGGAACGATGCCATGTTCCCTTATCTGCGAAATTTTAGTCCGTATGAAGGGCATAGCTGGGCAGATGGTTTTGCCAGTAACCCTCAGGGAAATAATCAGGAATCAAGTTCAGAAAGTATGAATTTCAATTCCTCGTTGATTCAATGGGGACAAGTATCTAATAATAAAACGATCCGTGATTTGGGAGTCTATCTGTATTCGACCGAGCAAACAGGTATTGAAGAGTATTATCTGGATACCCATCATCGCAATTTTCCGGCATCCCAACAATACAGCCTGGTATCCAGGGTGTGGGCAAACAGCAATGACAATGGGACATTTTGGACCGGAGATATTGCAGCTTCCTATGGCATTGAAATGTATCCCATCCAAGGTGGGTCCCTCTATTTAGGACAAGATACAGTCTATGTAAAACGCCTTTGGAATGAAATCGTAGCTAACACCGGCATTGCCAGTAATCAGGCTAATCCAAATCTGTGGCATGACATTATGTGGGAATACCTGGCATTTATAGACCCGGCAAAAGCCATTGATATGTATAACTCATACCCAAACCGTGATCTGAAATTTGGGGTATCTGATGCACAGACCTATCATTGGCTACATGCCATGAATGCATTGGGTAGGGTAGATGCTGCCATTACTGCCAATTATCCAATAGCAGCTGCATTCATACAAAACGGAAAGATTAATTATGTAGCTCAAAACTATTCAAGTGCACCGATAACTGTGCTCTTTTCTACCGGATACCAGCTGGTGGTTCCGGCAGGAAAGATGGCCACCAGTCTCGATGGAAGATATTCCGGAACAATCACTTCGTCTTTCCCTCAGGCATTTGTGGGTGGAAGCGTTAAGTTGAATGTGATGGTATCGGGCGGCACTCCAACCAAAGTGGAATTTATGGATGGAACTGTTTCGTTGGGAACGGTAACTACCGCCCCTTTTGTGACTACGGCATCCAATTTGCAACTTGGAACTCATAATTTTTATGCGAAAGTATTTGATGGAGATAAATATAATGTCACCAATAGTGCTCAGGTGCTCGTGGGTAATCAATTGGCCTATGGCGGAACACCATGGGCTATTCCCGGAACCATTGAAGCTGGCAAGTATGATGTCTTCGAAGGTGGAAAAGGTCAGAATATCACTTATTTTGATAATACTACCGCAAACCTGGGTGACTTCAGGATGGATGAATATGTGGATGCCTATTCTGAAACGAATGAAGGAGCAGCCGTGGGTAATATTGCCGCAGGCGAATGGCTTGATTATACCGTGAATACGACACAAACGGGTTTATATTCGTTTGCTTTCCGCTATGCTTCGGGCAATCCAATCGGTGGCGGTCATTTCCATTTGGAAGTGGATGGTCAGGTCGTATCGGGTGACATTCCGGTTCCTTCTACGTCATCAACTGTCTGGACTGTTTGGGCTACACAGACTGTGGCCGGTATTCCACTCATTCAGGGGCAACATATTATCCGGGTTGTTTTTTCTTCAGGAGAATTTAATCTGGGACAAATGACCTTTACCCGTACCGGTGATATTGCTTACAGTATTCCGACAGCGAATGCAGGAACCGATATAAAAGTGGTCTTACCTTCGACTTCGACATTGCTCGACGGAACGGGAAGTACAGAATCAGCAGGCAAAATATTGACTTATAAATGGAGGCAAATCTATGGCCCTACAGTAGTTCTGTTTTCTGATTCTACGGTGGCAAAACCAACGATCAGTTCACTTGCTGAAGGAATGTACAGTTTCAAACTGACTGTTACCAACACGGATTTTCGGGTTTCATCGGATATCGTCCAGGTGATGGTTACCAGCACTGTAAATGTGCCACCAAGTATTTCACTAACCTCTCCGTTGGATAATTCAACCTATACAGAAGGAAAACCAATAACAGTTTCCGCCAATGCAAGTGACTATGATGGAACCATTCAACAGGTTGATTTCTACCAAAACAACACGTTGATTTCGACAGCGACTACTCCACCGTACACCATTCAATGGACTCCGGTGGCAGGAAATTATACCGTCAATGCAAAAGCAACGGATAATGGAGGTGCAGTCAGTACTACTCCGGTTTCAAATGTAACCGTAGCCCCGATCATGTTGTGTACTACCACTTCAACTGAGGCTACACAAGGTTCGTTCTCCGTCGGTTACAAATGCACGTATGAAACAGTTGGCACTAACGTAAACATTACATTTGAGTTATTGGACGACAAGGCTGGAGCTATTGCCTATTTATGGAAGCAGACGCCATTTGCCGAAACAGCTATGACGAATACCAGTGGTAAGATTTTCACCACCACCATTAGTGGTCAGTCAATGGGATCAACCATTAGTTATGCCTGTAAATTTGCCTATTCAGGTGGATTATCCGTAACGAAATACGTCACGTATATAGTGGGCTCAAATTGTGGAGGTACTACAAATGATACCCAGGCTCCTACGAACTTTACGGCTTCGGTTGGTGTTGTTACCGGCTCATCGGTTGAATTGCTGCTCAATTCGATTGATAACTCAGGAATGGTGGTTTACAAAGTGGTATATGGTTCAAACAGCACGACAGTTTCAACTGCTTCCGGAACTCAAAAATCGGTAGTCATTACCGCATTGAATCCAAGTACTAATTATTCATTTAGTATCACGGCTTCTGATTTGACCGGAAATATGGCTGCTAATAATCCAATTGTTCTTTCGGCAACAACCGGCATCAATACCAATACAGATTGTTCAGGATCAGCTTCGGCCGCAGCCCAGGGTGCTTTCTCGGTGGGGTATAACTACTCTTTCCAGACAGTGGGAACGGATGTGAATATCACTTTTGAATTATTGGATCCACAATCCGGCGTAATTGCCTATCTTTGGAATACTACTTCAGGTTTTGTGGAAACATCCATGACCAACATTGGTGGTACGAAATTCTCAGCCAAGTTGTCCGGTAAAACAGCAGGCACCTCTATCCTGGTAGCTTGTAAATTTGCCTTTGCCGGTGGATTGTCGGTTACTAAAACCTTTACATACATGGTTGGTAATGACTGTTCCGGAACCGGTGTGGAAAGCCCATTGGATACGGTTCAGTTCTTCTATCCTAATCCTGTTCAAAACATTCTTCATTTGCAATTTACAGATGGAACCAATAGGGTTGTATTGATGGATATGATGGGACGAAGGGTATTTGATAAAAAAGATGTACCTTCTACATTTAACCTTGACATGAGTAGTTACGAAAATGGTGTCTATTTTATAAGGGTTGAAAACAAACAAGGCTTTTTGAACGGAAAAGTGATAAAGAAATAATTGATTTCAAAAATAGGATTTGCAGGGTATTGTTAAGTTCAATACCCTGCAATTCAATATCCCTGAATTTGATTAAACAGAAGATAAATTTAGTAGTAAATATATGGACAACAAAAATTTAAAATTATCCTTCAAAGAAAAGGTAGGATACAGTTTAGGTGATACAGCATCTCATTTTGTATGGGACATGGTAGGGTTTTGGCTTTTGTTTTTTTATACGGATGTATATGGAATCTCTGCAGCTGCTGCCGGAACCATCATGCTGGTAGCCCGCTTTTGGGATATGGCTGTCGATCCCATTATTGGTGTTGTCTCCGACCGCACCAATACCCGTTGGGGGAAATTCCGTCCTTACATCCTATTCGGTGCCATTCCATATGCTGTACTTGCCATTCTGACATTTACAACTCCAAACTTTGGAGAATTCGGGAAGATACTTTACGCCGGTGCTACCTACGTGCTTTTAATGACAGCCTATGCAGCGATTAACCTGCCGTATTCTGCCCTGGGAGCCGTTATGACGGACGATACCTACGAACGTGCCGGATTGAACACCTACCGCTTTATAGCCGGCTTTTCCGGCCAGTTTATTGTAACAGGGCTTGCCCTGACCCTGGCTGAATTTTTCGGTCATGGAAACAAGGCACAGGGATTCCAATATACGGTATTTATGTTTGCCGTTCTGAGCCTGATCTTCTTTTTTATCACTTTTCAAACAACCAAGGAAAGGGTACAACCACCCAAGGCACAAAAGAATTCATTGAAGGAAGATCTGAAGAATCTATTTTCCAATAAAGCCTGGAGAATCCTGGCCATTGTAGGGATAATCTCCTTTATCATGTTCGCCATGCAAAATGCGGCCATTGCGTATTATTTTAAATACTACCTGGGAAAGGAAAATAATGTGCAGTTATTCAATGTTCTCGGGACAGTAGCACTGATAGTGGCATTGCCACTTTCAAAACCACTGGCCAAAAGGTTTGGGAATAAGAATGTATTTATTGGAAGCTCCCTGATATCGGGGATTTTTTTCATGTTGATTTACCTCCCGGGAGTTCACGATATTACCACCATCTATGTCTTTAATATTATTGCCAAGATGGCTTATGCCCCTGCTGTTCCATTACTTTGGACTATGATAGCCGATTCTGCCGATTATGGAGAATGGACTACCGGACGTCGGGCTACCGGACTCTATTTTTCAGCGGCTGTTTTTGCCCAGAAAGCCGGGTGGGGTATCGGTGCTGCTATTGCCGGATGGATACTGACCATTTCGCAATTTGTACCCAATGTAACCCAGAATTCATCGGCCATTACCGGTATTAAATTGCTGGTATCAGTTATTCCAGGTATCTTGTATATGTCGTGTGCCCTGTTTATGATCTTTTATAAGATCGACTCGAAAACCACCGACCTTATGAAGAAAGATCTGGATGCAAAACGTGCGCTGGATAATCTCGCTTAATATACTATCTTAACCACATTGACATAGTAAGACCCCCTGAAAGAGTGTGTCCCATGATGTCTTTAGTGGTTTGTTTTATAAACCATTCAAATTTGCCATTAATGACTAATTTTTTTATCGGAAAGAATCCTGTGATTGCAGAGAAACAAAAAGCTTCAGGACAATTTGTGCGTATTGACAACGAAAATTTCTATCAGATCAGGAACTTTGATTCCATGCAACCTTTCTTTATCAGCCTGGCCAGTGATTCCAATCATTGGATGTATATATCCAGCACCGGTGGCTTAACAGCAGGCAGAAAGAACCCCGACCAGGCTTTATTCCCATATTATACCGATGATAAGATCAATGAGTCTTCCGAAATAACCGGCAGCAAAACCATCCTTCATGTTCGGAAAGGAGATAAAACCTATTTGTGGGAACCGTTCTCCGACCGAAATAAAGGAGTTTACACCCTTGAACGTAGTATATCAAAGAGCACCATAGGCAATAAACTGATATTTGGTGAAAAGAATGTCGAACTGGGGCTTACTTTTTATTATGAGTGGATGAATGCCGATGATTTCGGATGGGTGAAGAAAAGTTGGCTGGTAAATGATAAAAATGAACTCACTGAAGTCACTTTGTTAGATGGATTACAGAATATCCTGCCCTCGGGAATCGATCGTCAGACACAGAACACATTTTCTACGCTGGTAGACGGGTATAAAAAAACAGAATTGATTGAAGAAGCAGGACTGGCCCTTTTCCGGATGGAGGCTGTTTTGGTGGATCGGGCGGAACCCAGTGAGTCGCTTCGGGTGAATACTGTCTGGACGGTTGGACTCGAAAATGTATCATATCTCTTAAGCTCAAGCCAACTTAATGACTTTAGAGCTGGTAAAGACGTAACTGAAGAACATGAATCGAAAGGAGTAAGGGGTGCCTTTTTTACAGGCAGCTCTTTTTCATTACAACCTATGGAGACCAAGACCTGGTACTTTGTGGCAGAGACCAATCTGGATGCCGCACGGGTGAATAACCTGATAGTATTTATCCAGAACACAAAAGATATTGCAGGTGTACTTGAAAAGAATATAGAAAAAGGAACCAAAGCATTGCAATCCATCGTAGGACAGGCAGATGGTATCCAGCAAACTGCTGATGAAAACGACATGGCACGTCATTTCTCCAATGTGTTGTTCAATACCATGCGCGGTGGTATCTACAGTGAAAATTACACGATCAAAGCAGCTGACTTTAAAAAACATGTAAAACATTTCAATACAAATGTAGCAAGCAAACATGCTGAATTTCTAAACAAGCTTCCCGCTTCCATAAATTATGCTGAACTTGATAAACTTGTTCAGGGTCAACAGGATGCCAACCTGCACCGGCTCTTTCAGGAGTATCTGCCCCTGACTTTCAGTCGCCGGCATGGTGATCCGAGCCGTCCGTGGAATTCATTTGATATTAATGTCAAAGACGAGGCCGGTAATAAACTGCTATCCTATCAGGGGAACTGGCGCGATATTTTCCAAAACTGGGAAGCATTGTCCCTTTCTTTCCCCGGTTATATCAATGGAATCATTGCCAAGTTTGTGAATGCCACCACTGCCGATGGGTATAACCCCTACAAGGTGACCAGCGAAGAAATTGACTGGGAAGTTATTGAACCCGAAAACCCCTGGTCGAACATTGGCTACTGGGGTGATCATCAGATCATCTATCTGCTGAAACTAATGGAGGTTTCCCGCAGCCATTATCCCGAAAGCCTTATTTCGTGGCTCGATAAGGAAATGTTTGCTTATGCCAACGTACCCTATAAGTTGAAGAGCTATGAAGAAATTGTGGCTGAACCTAAAAACTCCATTCGTTTTGACAGACCTCTTCATGAAGCCATTGAAAAGCTTCAGCTTGAATATGGGGCAGATGCCAGATTGATCCTTAACCCTAAGGAAGAAGTGATGTTGGTGACTTTTACGGAAAAGATTCTGGCAACCCTGTTGGCTAAGCTGAGCAACTTCATTCCCGAAGCCGGTATCTGGATGAATACTCTCCGTCCTGAATGGAACGATGCCAACAATGCATTGGTAGGATCAGGAGCCTCCATGGTGACCTTGTACTATATGCGTCGTTTTGTGGCTTTTGCATTGGAACTGTATAAAGACTCACCACTCGAAAGCTATCAGGTATCCACCGAAATGCATCATTTCTTTGAAGATATCAACTCCTCATTTGTAAGTTTAGAAAGCAACCTGGTGAAAGGGTTCAACGATAATCAACGCATATTAATTGCCGATTCACTGGGAACAGCCGTTAGTGATTACCGCAGCAAAATCTATCAGGGATTTTCAGGATCAAAAGAATCTGTAAGTCAGAAAGAGCTGAATGATTTCCTGATACTGGCATTGAAATTTATCGATCAGTCCATCGAGGCAAACAAGCGATCGGACAACATGTACCATGCCTATAACCTGGTGACTTTTTCGGACAAGGCAGTCTCCATTCGTAACCTCTATGAAATGCTCGAAGGACAGGTGGCTGTGTTGACTTCCGGTAAACTGACACCGGTTGAAACGCTTGATTTGCTGGATGCTTTAAGCAAGAGTTCTCTCTACCGGGCCGATCAGGAAAGCTATATCCTCTATCCGAATAAAAAATTACCCTTATTCCTGGATAAAAACCTCATCCCCAAAGAAGAGGTTGAACAGATAAAACTACTTAAGGATCTGGTGGCTGCAGGTGATACCAATATTATCACTACCGATAAAAAGGGATGCTTTCATTTCAATGCAGGTTTCAACAATGCAGGCTTTCTCACTGCAGCCTTGAACCGCCTGAAAACAACTTCAGCCATTGAAATTACTGACAATGCTCAACAGCAAATCGAACAGTTATATGAGAAGCTGTTTGATCATATATCCTTTACCGGTCGATCCGGAACATTCTATAAATACGAAGGACTGGGTTGTATTTACTGGCACATGGTTTCCAAACTCTTGCTGGCCATTGGCGAAAACATACAGCGTGCTGAGTCTCTTCATGCCGGAGCTGACACCATGAACAGGTTGAAGGGTCACTATGATGCAGTACAAAGGGGAATTGGCGCTCATAAGTCTCCTGCCGATTATGGTTCTTTTCCATTCGACCCTTACTCGCATACCCCTATGATGGCGGGTGTGCAGCAACCGGGTATGACCGGGCAGGTGAAGGAAGACATCCTAAATCGCTTTTTCGAACTGGGTGTCTCGGTTCAGTCGGGACAATTGAAAATTCAACCCATTATATTAAAGAAGGATGAATTTATACAACCAACCCCGGATAACCAAAGCCTTTTTCCGGCACTTTCGTTTACGTATTGCTCCATCCCCTTCATTTATACCATTGACGGGCAGAAAGGGATTGAAATGATCGCACAGGATAATTCCTTCGAGCAGATAGAAGGGTATTCATTAAGTCATATGCAGAGTGAACGGATCTTTAACCGGGATGCCGGAATTCAAAAGATGATTGTACATTTTGTAAATGCAGATTCTTTCAATTGAAACCTCCTCTAACCCCCTAGCCCCCCCTAACCCTCCAAAGGAGGGGATTTGGCGGCCATCAAATAGCATAACCATTATTCGACCCCAATCTTACCCCCCCTCCTTTGGAGGGGATGGGGGAGGTCTGTAGGCTTCAATAAATAACCGTAAACATAGTTAACGGTTATTTTTTTGCTTTTTATACCCTTCAAAACGAAAATTTAATTCTGTACCTTTGCGGCGGTATAAAAAAGAGAGTTTATGATGGGTAATTTATTTTCACGTGACGCTTTTACAGCAGTGCGCAATCGCAATTTCAGGTATTTTTTAGGGTATCGCTTTTTCATGACCATGGCCACCCTTATGCAATCGGTGATTGTCAGCTGGCATATGTACTTCCTGACTAAGAACGTAGTATGGTTAGGAGTAATCGGGTTAGTGGAAGTGCTCCCCCAAATCTCCATTGCACTTTTTGCAGGTCATTACATTGACTTGTGGAACCGCAAGAAGATAGTTCGCAACTCCACGCTCATCTTACTGGTTGGCTCAGCCATCCTCACACTCTATAGTGTCGAATCCTTTCATTCGTATGAGCACTTCGGCATCTGGCCGATATTTATTACCATTTTCCTGACTGGCCTCTCACGGGGTATCCTCATGCCGGCCAACACTGCCATTATTGGGCAACTGGTCGATAAAAAGGATTATGCCAATGCCGCTACCTGGAGCAGTGCCAACTGGCAAGTGGGAGCGGTGGTAGGCCCTGCCATTGGAGGGCTGATCTACGGTTTTTCCTCCATTACTGTGGCATACAGTTCTATTTTTGTACTCTATCTTATTTCTTTGATCATCTTTAACCGGGTACGCATCGAGCATATTGTCCGTACTATTCCGGTCGGTGAGCAGGAAGATATGTTTAGTCGTATCCGAGAAGGAATCCGCTTTGTAGTGAAATCTCCTGAACTGATGGGTGCCTTCTCCCTCGACATGCTGGCTGTGTTTTTCGGAGGAGCGGTGGCCATGTTACCCGTCTTTGCTTCCGATATCCTGCATGTCGGCCCTGAAGGCCTTGGCTTCCTGCGTGCCTGTCCCGCGTTGGGTGCTATTCTTATGTCGTTTTACCTGATGTTCCATCCTCCGGTAAACAACAGCGGCCGTACCCTGTTGCTTTGTGTGGCGGCTTTCGGGTTGTGTATGATCGGTTTCGCCTTCTCCCACCTGTTCTGGCTTTCCGGCCTGCTGCTGTTGTTGAGCGGATTGTTCGACAATGTGAGCGTAGTGATCCGTGGTACCATCCTGCAACTTTATACTCCCGAACACATGCGTGGACGGGTGGCCTCGGTGAACAGCATATTTATAGGTTCTTCCAATGAACTGGGGGCTTTCGAATCAGGTATGGCGGCTAAGTTTATGGGACTGGTTCCTTCGGTTGCCTTCGGTGGTATAATGACCCTCATTGTGGTGGCTGCCACGGCAAAGATTAATCCGGTGTTGCGGAGATTGTCGCTGAAATAAAGAACCCCAAGCCCCTGAATAGGCTGTGTAAAAATGTGATTTTGTAAAGATGTTACTTATGAATTGATAGTTGATACATTTTTTAAATAAGGTAATAAGGTTTGGGTTAGTGGTTCATTGGTTTTCTACTAAGGTTTAACAACTTAAAAATAAGGTTTTGAAGAATAAAACCTTATTTTTGTTTGTCAACCTTAGTAGAAAAAGAAGCAAAAGCATCTTAACCTTATTACCTTATTTCAACTTCATGTTTCAATTTGAAAGCTTTATCATTTTCAATTATAGTTTTAACACAGCATCTGAAGGGGATGTAAAGACGGGCTTTTATGGGGTATCATGTCTTATTGGAGACGGTGCTATCCTTGGATGACAAGCGAAACAATTAACAACTTCTACATTAAATTTTTTGTTACTACCAAAACAATAATCTATTTTTGTACCTATTGTGGTACGCAATTAAGATTAATGTTATGAAAGTAATAAGTAGCAGAGAATTTAGAGATAGTCAAAAAAAGTATTTAGATATGGCTATCACTGAAAGAATTATCATAAAACGAAAAAATGATTTCCTTGAACTTGTTCCCCTTGGCAACACTATTCCTGATAATCCAAGTCCAAGTAACGATCCTTATTTTAATGACCCCCGGAATATCGAACGTATTGAGTTGGCTATTCAACAAGCAAAAGATGGAAAAGTTATCGAATTGACTAAAGAAGATCAAAAGCAATTATTGGGCTTATGATTTATTCCATTATCATTACTCATGAAGCCCGGGAGGATATTTTGAGACTTCATAAATCAGGTGATAAATTAGCTTTAAAAAAGCTCGATACACTTTTAAACGAGCTTAGTGAACATCCTGAAATTGGAACAGGCAAACCGGAAAAGCTTAAAGGCAGGCTATCCGGAAAATGGTCACGAAGAATCACTGACAAACACCGGTTGATTTATGAGATTAATGATGAAGATGTAGTAGTTTTAATCTTCAATGCATAGGGGCATTATTCGGACAAATAAGTGCAGTGTAACTTTTGATATCATAAATATCATAAATCCTACAATATTACTTCAGTAAGCTCAACAGCATCATGCACATACTTTGAACAACTGATTTGAAACAACTCACGTTTTTGTATCTCAGCCATCCCTTCAGGGGTATTTATATTTAGTCCATCAAGTAATTCGCGACAACAGATAGTGCGATGCCTTTCCTTGAACCCGGCTATGAATTCTTGGGACAGCTTGTATGCATTGGCTTTATCTTCTTCCGTTCCATTTTCTCCTTTCCCATATTTCAATCCGATAACCATGATGGCTCCGGTCACTGCACCGCAGGTTTCCTGCATGCGCGCAATACCCGTTCCAAATGGGCTTGCCAGTCGAAGACAAACGTCTTTTGTTAATCCGAATTCTTCCCCAAACACCGATAATACGGACTGTGAACAATTAAATCCGTCACTAAATAATTTTGTTGCCTGTTTCGTTCTTTTGGACATAAATACTTATTTTAGAAGGGAAACTGTTTTTCTTATGATGCAAATATAACTGTAATTTTACAACTACCGAAAGAAACTATTTATATATTAAAATAAATGATTATCCGTATTTAACTCAATAATTGAGATAAATTTTGTATCTTTAGGTCATAAACCAAATAGCACAAATAAGCATGAAACTATTAGATTTTGACAAGAATTATCCCACAGAAGACTCCTGTATAATGCGTTTTAAA
>CAIYOZ010000236.1 GCA_903927945.1 uncultured Bacteroidales bacterium
CAAGAACCTGCATCGCTTCACGAAGAACTTCATCGCGGGGCAAGTGCTGAGGGGCGGCGACGTCGCTTCGGACGTGGTGGTCATCACAAACCTTTTAATGATGCCGGTTTTGCAGGAGTAAGAATAATGGAGGCAAACGAAAACTATAACCGTCAGCATCAGGATATAAGGGTTGAGAATGGAATAAACTACGGCGATGTAATCTCTGGAGTGAATTTTGATTATGCATCAAAAATCACAAGCGTAAATGCCATTACGCTGGCAGCTATGGCCATGTCACCACTTTCTCCGGCTCACGTAAAAATTGGAGGAGCAGTATCAGCGTCAACAACTCTTGCATGGGAAAAGTCCGACGATTCGAATTGTGTAGGATATAAAATATACTGGCGCGATACTACATCTCCAGACTGGCAGTATTCACGGTTTGTGGGTAAAGTAAATATGTATAAACTGGAAAATATAATTATCGATAATTATTTCTTTGGAGTTGCAGCTGTGGGGAAAGATGGCAATGAGAGTCTGGTTGTGTTTCCACACGAGATGATAAAATAGACAAACTAAAAGATATGAAGATGATTTTTAGCCGTTTTGGATATTCTTTAATCCGGATAATCGGGGTGTTATTGTTGTTGACTGCTTGTAAAAAAGATGAAGTTCAACTCCCACAGCTTTTTACAGCCAGAATAACTGATATTACAGCAAATACAGCAAAAGGGGGAGGAAAGATTACATTTGATGGAGGTGATATTATTACGGCTTGTGGCTTATGTTTTGGATTAGAACATAATCCGGCAATTGATAAGAATAAAACGTCTGATACATTGTATCATACTGTATTCAATAGCAATTTAAAGAACCTGGTATCGGATACGGTTTATTATGTGCGTGCGTATGCTGTGAATAGTGCCGGTATTGCTTACGGCAAGGAGGTTACATTCCGTACATTGAAAAAAACACTTTCGGCAGTGACAACCAAAGACCCGGTTGAAATAACTTCGGGCGCATTTAAAGTAGAAGCAGAAATAACAAATGATGGTCGTGGAATAATCACTGCATGTGGATTTTGTTGGGATGTAAAGGAAAATCCAACTTTAGCCGGAAGCAAAAGTACGAATACACTTACGGGAAATTTATTTGCCCTTGTTGTGGATGGGCTTATACCCGAAACCACATACTACATAAGAGCCTATGCAACAAACGAAATGGGTACATCGTATGGAAATCAGGTGGTGGTGAAAACCTTGCCGGTAGCTCAATTTTCTACCTTTACCATAAATCCAACGACATATTCTACAATGACTGCCAGTGCTACTATTACTACCGATTATGGAACTGTCATAACTGAAAGAGGCTTTTGTTGGGCTGTGGGTAACGATCCGGTAATAACTAATGGTAATACATCTGTGGGAAAAGGTAGCGGGGATTATTCGACTGAAATAACCCAGTTGACATCTTCTACCGTTTATTTTGTGAGAGCGTATGCCCGTAATAAATATGGTATTAAGTATAGTATTTCACAGGCCACCAGAACCCCGATTAAACCCGGAACAGTTGTAGATGCATCAGGTAATGTGTATAAATGCATTACAATTGGAAATCAAACATGGATGGGTGCTGATTTGAAAACGGCTAAATACCGAAATGGTGATATTATTCCCGGCTATGTGAACAATACATCTACAATAGGAAATGTAACTACATATTACACAAATCCCAACTACGGTAAATTCTATAACTGGTATGCTATTACTGATCCCAGAAATATAGCTCCTGCAGGATGGCATGTTGCCACTGATGCAGATTGGACGCAGTTAGAAACCAACCTGGGTGGTAGTTCAGTGGCCGGAGGTTTACTTAAGGAGTCTCAGGCATATTGGTATCAACCCAATGCTGCATCCGATGCATTCGGATTTACGGCATTACCTGCCGGTTGGCGGTATCTCGATGGTTCTTATGATATCGGTTTTGAACTGGGTCATTGGTGGTCTGCTACTGAATCTTCCGAAACAGAAGCATACTACAGGTCTTTCTTTTATCGAGATACCCAATCACGAAGATTCACTACTGACAAAAAAATAGGCATGGCAGTAAGATGCGTAATGGATTAAAACATATTGCCTGAAACCCTTATGGTAGAGGATTGTAGATAATAAAGGATAGTTCGCGAACAATTGTTATTTTGAAGTTTAATAGTTAGATTCGCAAAAACAAATGTTTTAGGAGCTGATAAATAATTGATTAAGTGTACTGCATAACTTACAAAGTCTTTATCAACAAGAATGATTGTTGATAACTATCATGATTCATACCCTTGTAATATTGTTTATGATAAAATGTTTCATACATCAGAAACAAAGCAGTATTTTTGAGCATTATTATAGTACATTTCCAACATCATTATGGCTAAAGAAGAGTTAGCAAGTTTTGGCTCATTATATAATTCACTAACCGACGAAAGCAGGATAGTGGGGAGAATTGTGGCCAATAATGATTTTAGAATAGATGGCGAAATAGAAGGAGATATTAGCTGTAATGGTAAGATTGTAGTGGGTGAAAACGGGTATTTAAAAGGCTCAATTTCATGTGTAAGTGCAGAAATTATCGGAAGGGTTGAAGGTAATATAACGGCAACTGAAACCTTGTCGTTGCGTAGTACAGCTAACATAAAAAGCCGTGTAATTGCTAAAAGATTATTAATAGAGCCTAAAGCCGTGTTTGATGGATCTTGCTCTTTTAAGAGTTCAGAGACTGTTTCAGTAAAAGATTAGTAAAACATTTTCATGTTGTTTAACGTTGAAGTAAGAGATACTTCAACGTTTTGTTTTTAGTACCAATAGAGAAAGATATAACCGTTAAATAGTTTTAGTATGGAAAACAGTTATTTTAAAGCATTTGTCATTCACGAAAAGGATGGTAATTATCATCAGGACATTAAAGTGTTGTCAACTGATAGCTTACCTGATGGAGATGTGCTGATACGGGTTCATTATTCTTCTATTAACTATAAAGATGCACTCTCGTCAATTGGAAATAAGGGTATTACAAAAAATTATCCACATACACCCGGTATTGATGCTGCAGGTGTGGTTGAATATTCCGAAAATGATAATTACAAGGCTGGAGATAAGGTAATCGTTACGGGTTATGACCTCGGAATGAATACCGCAGGTGGTTTTGGACAGTTTATTCGTGTTCCGGCTGAGTGGATTGTCAAATTACCGGAAGGTCTATCGCTTAAAGAATCCATGATTCTCGGTACAGCGGGATTTACTGCCGGTATATCCGTACTCCGAATGAGTGAACTGGTTAAACCAGCGGATGGAAAAATAATTGTTTCGGGTGCAACGGGCGGTGTAGGCTCAATAGCCTTATCATTACTGGCAAAACGGGGATATTCCACAGTTGCTGTTTCAGCAAAACAGTCGGAATACGAGTATCTGCAAAGTCTGGGTGCTTCAGAAATAATTCCCCGACTCGAATTTCAGGAGATGGATAAACGACCGATTCTTTCGGCTAAATATGCCGGTGGAGTTGATACAGTGGGTGGTCCTATTTTGGAGAATATATTGAAAACTTTACAGCCACTGGGAGCTGTAACAACATGCGGAAGTGTATCAGCAACGCATATCAGTGTTTCAGTATTCCCGTTCATATTACGTGGAATATCATTGATTGGTGTGTCATCGCAGAATTATCCTGAGCCGCATCGTCAGAATCTTTGGGTAAAATTAGCCAACGAATGGAAACTGGATAACTTACTGAATCTGTATACCGAAATAAGTATGGATGACCTCAAATCCAATATAGACTTGATTTTAGATGGCAAACTGAAAGGCAGAACCATAGTGAACCTGATTGACAATTGATTTGTTTGCAAACCTTCGGGATAATCATAAAAGTCATAACTATCATTGAATCAATTTTAGGAAAATTCAGATTCAGAGAATATTTTACTCAAGATATTCTAATTTTGACAATCTTTTTAGGGAAACATTTTCATTAATGAAAAAAAAAACGCAATTTTGCACTTTATTTCCGGTAGTAATCCGACCTTAAATTTATACCTTTCTCTGAATGGCATTAGCGAACGAGAATTATTTAAAAACTCCCGAAATCTATGGTTTTGACGAAATAGAGAAGCGTGTTAATGCCTTTAAGTTGGTACATCCCAATACAAAATTAATCCGTTTAGGAGTTGGTGATGTTACCCGTCCATTACCCAATGAAGTTATTCAGGCCATGCACGATGCCATTGATGAAATGAGTTCGGCAGAAACATTCAGAGGTTATAGTCCTCCGCAAGGGTATGATTTTCTTATTGAAAAGATTGTACGGGATTACCGCTCATACGGTATCAGCGTTGATAAAGAGAGCGTTTTTATTAACGATGGTGCTAAATCAGATATTGGAAATATCGGACATGTATTGGGGCGTGATAATATTATTGCCATTGCTGAACCTGTTTATCCGGTTTACGAAAATGCAACCATTATGAGCGGTCGGGCAGGTGTGCTAACCGACGAAATGAAGTGGAGTAACGTGGTTTATCTGCGTTGCAATGAAGAAACAAATTTTGCACCCGAACTTCCGAAGGAAAGAGTGGATGTTATTTATCTTTGCAATCCGAATAATCCTACCGGAACAGTGATGAAGAAAAATGAACTGAAACGCTGGGTGGATTATGCTATTGAAAATCAAAGTATTATTGTGTACGATGGTGCTTATTCGTCATACGTTACTGAACCGGATGTGCCACGTAGTATCTATGAAATAAAAGGTGCACGCAAAGTTGCCGTTGAGGTGCGAAGTTATTCAAAAACAGCCGGTTTTACCGGCCTTCGGTGTGGTTATTCTGTTTTTCCACAGGAATTAATGGTGTATACCAAAATGGGTGAAGAGGTGTCGCTATATAAGTTGTGGAGTCGGCGAAATGCTAATTATACCAATGGTGTTTCATACGTGGTGCAGCGTGCAGCTGAGGCTCTTTATGGAAAAAAAGGTAAAAACGAGACCCAGGAACTGGTCAATTATTACCTGACCAACACCACACTGATTCGTAACGAGTTGATTTCATTTGGTTTGGAAGTATATGGCGGAGTAAATTCACCTTATGTGTGGTTTAAAACACCTGGGAATCAACCTTCATGGAAGTTTTTTCAACAATTGTTGTACGAAAACCAGATTGTGGCCACTCCGGGCATAATATTTGGTAATCAGGGCGATGGATTTATGCGTTTCTCCGGATTTAGCAGTCGTGAGGAAACATTGGTAGCATTAGAAAGAATAAGAAAAAGTAAATATTAGAAGCGAATTATTAATTGTGAATTACTAATTTTTTAATTATATTAATTATGTGTGGAATTGTAGGCTATATTGGTAACAGACAGGCGTATCCTATTTTGATTAAAGGTCTTCAACGCCTTGAGTATCGTGGATATGACAGTGCCGGCATTGCATTATTAGATGATGGTAACTTAAATGTTTATAA
>CAIYOZ010000237.1 GCA_903927945.1 uncultured Bacteroidales bacterium
AATCAACATATCCTTTGATCCCCGCTGCCCTGTACTTCTCGGTGGTTTGCCAGAAAATCCAGTTGCAATTGGGATTGCTTTTATAATCAACGATCCAGAGTTTACATTCCGGGGCCAGACTACCTTTCAAGTAAAGCAAGTAGTATTTATAGGCACAATAGAGTATCGGGTAGTGTCCGGTTTTGTCATGGATAGCTGTCATGAAATCCAACAGTTGATTTTTGATATGTTCTTTATCCGGCATTTTTTTTGCAAATTCAGCATCGAGCACTAACGGTAAATCACCATGCTGAAATTGTGCAATGGATAGGAAGTTTTTTGCCTGATCTTTTCCGCTGGTCATATAGGTAAAGAAATGATAGGATCCTACCGGAATGTTCAGTTTCCGCAACTTTTTATAGTATTCAGTATATTTTGCGTCCTTAATAGTGCTTCCTTCGGAAGCTTTTAAGAAAATAAAGCCTGGTTCCTGTTGTTTCAGTTTATCCCAGTCGAATATCTCCTGGTAATGTGAAATGTCAATCCCCCAGACTCTGTCCACCGGAGCTGTTTCTGAGAATATTTCTTTGTGTGATTCCTTTACTACTCTGCAGGACTGAATGAATAGAATCAGGACGATTAATGTTGTAAATTTTATTTTCAACTTGTTTATGTAGACCTATTGGGGCGACTAATTTGCTTAAAGTATCGATAATTACTATTTTAGATAATTTGATAAAGACAAAAAGAAAGACGGAATGACTGTGAATCATCCCGTCAGGAAAAATCATTCAGGATAACAACTTGAGGTTGTAATCCTGAATGATTTAGTTGATTACTTCCAGTGCTTTTTCAATTGCTTTTTGAATACCTGCAGCATTTTTACCACCTGCAGAGGCAAAGAATGGCTGACCACCTCCACCACCCTGTATTTCCTTGGCAGCTTCCCGGGCAATGTTTACTGCATTTAAACCTGAAGCCACCACATCATCCGATAACAATACCGTCAATGATGGTTTACCTTCATAAACACTTCCTGCTACAAAGAAAAGTTTCTCTGTTACAATATTCCTTATTTGAAATGCCAGTGTCTTCATGGCATCAACCGATAAATCAGATTGGTAACGAATAGTCGTGATGCCATTTACAGAAGCAGCTTCTGCAATCAGTTTGTCGCGAAGGATCATAATTTTCTCATGCATAAAACCTTCCAGTTGCTTCTTCAAGTCATTATTTTCGTCCACTGATTTCTTAATGGCGTTCAGCAAGTCGGGTGTGTTGTTGAGCAATTCACGTGCTTCTGCAATGGTATCCTGTTGAATGTCGAGCAAGTTCTCTATTCCCTTGGCTGTAATGGCCTCTAGTCGACGAATGCCGGCGGCTATGGATGTTTCGGATACAATGCGAACCATACCGATTTCACCGGTTGCCTGTACATGCGTTCCACCACAAAGCTCTGTGGATGTTCCGAATTGAATGACACGGACTGTTTCCCCATACTTTTCCCCAAACAAAGCCATGGCTCCCAATGCCTGTGCTTCGGCAATAGGTGTATCACGACGCTCATTCAAATGGAGGTTTTCGCGTATTTTGCGGTTGGCCAATTCTTCTACGGCACGAATTTCTTCTTTTGTCATCTTTTGATAATGGGAGAAGTCAAACCGTAAGGTATCAGGACTTACAAACGATCCTTTTTGTTCCACATGGGTTCCCAATACCTGTCGTAATGCTTCATGAAGCAAGTGTGTGGCCGTATGATTGCATTCGGTGGCTTTACGTTTTTCGGTATTGATAGTTGCAGTAAATGTTTCGGTGATATCTTCCGGAAGTTGGGTGGCAAAGTGTACTGCCAGGTTATTTTCCTTTTTGGTGTCTATAATTTCAATATCGCCCTTTTCCGATTTTAACCAACCGCTGTCTCCTACCTGACCACCCATCTCCGCATAGAATGGAGTAGTGGAAAGTACCAGTTGAAAGAATTCCTTATTTTTCTGCTTTACCTTACGGTAACGAAGGATAGTCGTTTCGCATGAGGTGGCATCATAACCGACAAAAGTACTGTCGCCTTCACGCACAGTAATCCAGTCGCCTGTTTCTATGGCAGCAGCGTTACGGGCACGTTCCTTTTGTTTGAGCATTTCAGCATTGAAATCCTCGATATTGACTGTAAAATTGTTTTCCCGGAGTATCAGTTCAGTCAGGTCTAATGGAAATCCAAAAGTATCATACAGTGTAAAAGCCACCTTGCCTGTAATTTCAGTCTTCTTTTCTTTTTTTGAATCGTCCATGACCTTGTCCAGCAACCGGATACCGGTTTCGAGAGTTCGTAGGAATGATTCTTCTTCTTCCTTGATGACTTTTTCTATCAGGCTTTTTTGGGATATAAGTTCAGGATAGGCATTTCCCATATTTTCGCTTAACACAGGCAAGAGTTTATACATGAATGCCTGACGTTGGTTGAGAAATGTATATCCGTAGCGAACCGCCCTACGAAGGATGCGTCGAATTACATAGCCTGCTTTAGCATTTGAAGGTAATTGTCCGTCGGTAATGGAGAAGGCGATGGTCCGTATATGATCGGCAATTACCCGCATCGCAATATCGGTTTGATTGTTCTTGCCATATTCCGAATGACAGATTTCACCGATTTCCCGGATAATAGGGGTAAACACATCGGTATCATAGTTTGATTGAACCCCCTGGAGTGCCATACAGAGTCTTTCGAAGCCCATGCCTGTATCAATCACCTTGGCGGGAAGTTCTTCCAGTGAACCATCTGCCTTGCGGTTGTACTGCATGAACACATTGTTCCATATTTCAATCACTTGTGGATGGCTGCCATTCACCAGGGTCAACCCATCTATTTTAGCACGGTCTTCATTGTTACGGATGTCGATATGAATTTCTGAACATGGACCACAAGGACCGGTATCACCCATTTCCCAGAAATTATCTTTCTTGTTTCCGTTGATAATACGGTCTTTAGGAAGGAATTGCTCCCAAATTGATGCAGCTTCATCATCGCGGTCGAGTCCTTCGGGTGCATAGCCTTCGAATACGGTTACATAGAGCCGCTCGGTGTCTAGCTTTAATACATCCACAAGGTATTCCCAGGCCCATTCAATAGCTTCTTTCTTGAAGTAATCGCCAAATGACCAGTTGCCAAGCATTTCGAACATGGTATGGTGGTATGTGTCATGTCCCACTTCTTCCAGGTCGTTGTGTTTTCCGCTTACCCGCAAACATTTTTGGGAATCGGCAACACGTGGATATTTAATCGGGTCATTGCCCAGGATGATATTCTTGAATTGGTTCATACCCGCGTTGGTGAACATAAGGGTTGGATCATCTTTGATAACCATGGGAGCGGAAGGTACAATTTTGTGTCCCTTGGAAGCGAAAAAATGAAGGAATGATTGACGGATTTCTTGTGAAGTCATGTGATATTGTTGAATCGTTGAACTGGTTAAATGTTATATCAAAAATGTTATTCGTAGTTATTTGTAAATGTTATTCGTAGTTATTAAAATAACGTGAAGCAAATAACGTGAAGCAAATAACACGAAGTAAATAACACGAAGTAAATAACGTGAAATAAATAAGACCGAAGGTATATAACTCTTCTAGGTTAATAATCCCAAATAAAGACTGCAAAAGTAGCTCAAATTTATTATTTTTGCAGCAATTGTGGACTTAAAAGTTGAAAACACGCATTGATTTTGATTCATAATTGAATAAATGAGTATCTTTATCCACTTATTTTCGGCTTGCAGGATCATTTTTAACATGCAGGTACAATCAAGTTATCTATGGCCAAAAAAAAATTCCACTTTAATACTGAAACATTAAGCTATGAACAAATAGATCATACGCTGGCTCACAAGCTAAAAAGATTTTTAATTCATGCCCTCTCGGGTGTTTTCTCAGGAGTCATTTTTTTCTTCATCTTTGTTTCGACTGTTCAATCGCCCCAGGAAAAGCAATTGGGTCAGGATAAAAGCCATATGGAAGCTCAGTATCGGGTCATGGAACGGCAATTACAGGAGGTCCAGTTTGTGATGTCCGACTTGCAACAGCGGGATGATAATTTGTACCGGGTAGTTTTTCAGGCTGACCCAATCCCGCTTTCCATTCGAAGAGGTTCTTCGGCTAATACAGAATACTACTCCCAGTTGCTGGACATGACCAACTCCGAAATAGTGGTGTCGACTACTAAGAAATTAAATGAACTTAAAAAAGAACTTTATATCCAATCGAAATCGTATGATGAGTTGGTGATGTTGTCAAAAAACAAAGAAATTATGCTTGCCTGTCTTCCTGCTATTCAACCGGTATCGAATAAGAACCTGACACGTATGGCTTCAGGCTTTGGATGGCGAATTGATCCTGTATACCATACCAGGCGTTTTCATGCAGGTATGGACTTTGCTTCTCCCATTGGAACCGATATTTTTGCTACCGGAAATGGAACCATTATTAGTGAAGGATGGCAACAAGGGTATGGAAACTGTATACAAATCAATCATGGGTATGGTTATTCCACATTGTATGGTCACATGAGTGCTTTCAAAGTAAGAATAGGCCAGGTTGTAAAAAGAGGTGAAGTCATTGGTTTGGTTGGAAGTACAGGTAAATCAACCGGTCCCCACTGTCATTACGAAGTGCACTATAAAGGGACAGTGATGAATCCACAGAATTATTACTTTCTTGATTTGTCTCCTGCTGAATACGATCGTATGGTTCAAATGAGCAATAATGCCGGACAAATGTTAGATTAACAATAACCCCTGGCCCCTAAAGGGGAACTAATTAATATAGTTTTCGTAGACATGACAAAGCAAGATAAAATACAGGATAGAAGCAACTTCAAGTCCCCTTTAGGGGTTGAGGGTTTTTCTGAATTGCCAGGTCCTATTGGCATCTTCGATTCAGGATATGGTGGATTGACTATTCTGGATAAAATCAGAACACAACTACCTGCATACGACTATCTATACTTAGGTGATAATGCCCGGACACCCTATGGGACAAGGTCTTTTGATGTGGTTTACAAGTATACGCTGGAATGTGTCATCCGAATGTTCGGCATGGGCTGCCAATTAGTGGTGTTGGCATGCAATACAGCTTCAGCCAAAGCATTGCGTACCATTCAACAACGTGATTTGCCGGGTTTAGATCCAAACAGAAGAGTATTGGGTGTTATTCGTCCCACTGTGGAAGCAATAGGTGCCCTCACCCATTCAAATCATGTCGGATTGTTGGCTACCACCGGAACTGTACAATCGGATTCCTATCCTCTGGAAATCCATAAAATAAATAATGATGTAATTGTTACTTCCGAGGCTTGCCCCATGTGGGTTCCTTTGATTGAAAATAATGAACACCTTTCATCGGGAGCCGACTATTTTGTATGGAAGAATGTAAAGAATTTAATGGATACTGATCCATTGATTGACACCATTATGTTGGGGTGTACTCATTTTCCAATGTTGGCGGATAAAATTAAATCCTATCTTCCCGAAGGGATTGCCATCGTTTCCCAAGGTGATATTGTTGCTAACAGCCTGGTCGATTACCTGAATCGTCATCCTGAAATGGATGCCCTTTGTACTAAAATGGGTACTACCAGATATTTCACCACCGAATCAGTCGCTAAATTTTCAGCATCTGCCTCCATATTCCTGAATGAAGATATTCAGGCCGAACATATTGATTTGGGATAATTTCAGAATATACTAAAAACAGCCGTCCTTTTTAGAACGGCTGTTTTTAGTGGGAGAAAGCCATTTTACTCATTTAGGTTGCCAGAAGCACATTTTAGGGGAAACGATGGCATCGTTTGCTTTCAATGTTTTCATCGCTTTGTCTACCTCTTTACGGTCCAAACCTGTTAATTCAACTAGTTTACCTGCGTTTAATGGCACTCCGGCAACTTTCATGGCTTCCAATACTTTTTCTGCTAATTCCATATTTTTTGATTTTAGTTGCCCCGTCAGATGACAAACTTTAAGGCAATGATTAATATTTTTTGTTCAATAATTATGTCAGTAACCACTCTTAACTCCCCTTTAGGGCCCGGGGGTCTATTCAATATTCTTTCTCACCTTCTTTAAAAATGCCTCCATCAGATCCGAATCCTTGGCCTCAATAATATCCAGCAACGTTTTTAATTCCGCCCGGATATTTTCCACCTGTTTCGGGGTATTTGGATTAAACAGAATTTCTGTCAACAAATAATCATCTTCCGATAATAACCCTTTGGCAATGTCCATGTGACGTTTGAAAGTGGTACCCGGTGCTTCCTGTGGTTTCATGACCGAAGCAAATACAAGCGTTGATGCAAACGGAATGGATAACGAGTAAGCTATCGTTTCATCGTGCTCGTCGAAGGTGTATTCAAATATCCTCAGGTGTAGCGAACCATACAGGTCTTTGAAAAACACCTTGCCCATATGATCCGATTCTGATATGATAATAGCACTCTGTGTACTCAGGTTATCCAGGGTAGCAAAAGTAGGTCCGAACATGGGATGAGTGGAAACATACCGCATGCCTGTTGATTCGTAGTATTTCTGCAATCCTGTCTTCACAGAGGCAATATCCGAGATGATACACCCTTTCGGCAAGTAAGGTAATACATCCTGGAAAGCATCAATGGTAAACTTAAGTGTCACGCAATTGATCACCAACTCAGGTTCAAATTTCCTGATTTCTTCGTATTCAGTCATCCGGTAGGTGTTGAACACAAAACGTAATCGCTTAGGATCAGTATCAAATAGAGCTACTTCATGCTGGATACACAATACGTCTGTAAGGAATGTGCCCATCTTGCCGGCACCAAGAATTAATATCTTCATTTTTAAAATAGAATTTGACTACAAAAGTAAGAAAAAATACTAAACTGACGACAACCACAAACTCTTCAAACCCTTCAACCCTTTAAACTCTTTTTCCCATACTCTTTATCAATCTTCAAAAACGGAATGATGGCCAATGTAGGCACAGCACATATCATGATCCAGATAAAGAAATGCTGATACCCGAATAAATCCTGCAACCAACCGGCTATCATGCCCGGAAGCATCATCCCTAATGCCATAAAGCCGGTACAGATGGCGTAATGTGCTGTTTTATGATCGCCGTCGGCAAAATAAATCAGGTAAAGCATGTATGCAGTAAACCCGAATCCATAACCGAATTGTTCAACAGCAACAGCAATATTGATCAGTACAAAACTCGAAGGCAGGAACCACGAAAGGTAAAGATATGCCAGATGCGGTAGCGTAATGGAAAGTGCCATGGGCCATATCCAGTATTTAAGTCCTTTCCGTGAAGCAACTATTCCTCCCACGATTCCCCCCAGGGTTAGTGCGATCACACCAACCGTCCCATAGACCAATCCTACCTGTTCGGTGGTTAGTCCCAATCCTCCGGCTGTGCGTGGGTCGAGTAGGAAAGGGGCTGCCATTTTTACAAGCATGGCTTCCCCCAACCGGTAAAGCAACATAAATATGATGGCCAGGACAATCCCTTTTTTCTGAAAGAAAGAAGCGAATGTTTTTCCGAATTCACGGAAAATATCTTTTGCTGTTCCGCTTGCCTTCGTGGCATCGGATACAGGACGAGGTAACATGAAACGGTGATAAACGAAGAACAATACAAATAGCCCGGACAGTACAAAGAAAGTAACGCTCCAGGCCATGCGGATATTCCCGGTAAAATGTTCCAGGGCTCCTGCCAGGATTATCAATAACCCCTGTCCCGAAATCATGGCTAACCGGTAAAACGTACTACGGATGCCCACAAAGAATGATTGTTTACCGCTATCCAGTGCCAGCATGTAAAACCCGTCAGCAGCAATATCATGGGTGGCTGAGCTGAAAGCAATCAACCAGAGTACTGCCAATGTTGTCTGAAAGTAAAATGCCATGGGTATCAGGAAGGCAACCCCTGCCATTCCCGCACCTATCAGCAATTGCATGGTGACTATCCACCAACGTTTGGTTTTGATAATATCCACAAACGGACTCCAGAATGGCTTGATCACCCATGGCAAATACAGCCAGCTGGTATAGAGTGCAATATCGGTATTCGATATCCCCAGTCGTTTGTACATGATCACTGCCACGGTCATGGCTACCACATAAGGCATGCCTTCTGCAAAATAAAGAGTAGGTATCCAGGTCCAGGGTGAGCGATTTTTTATATGATTATTATCCATTCTTTGTTTATTATTCTCCGCACTTCTTGCGGTAATTATATTCATTATTCGCCGCAAATGTTGCGGCAAATAGCTGTTTTATTCTCCCCAAACCATTTTCTCTCTCTCAACTTCTTTCTCTTTCAACTTTTCCAAAGTTCCAAACTTTGGAAAAGTTAATCAAACTTTCAAACTTTTCAAACCCTCAATATATCCTCTTCAATTCCGCCCCCTTGAAATAATGCAGCAAAATCTCCTGAAAGGTATATCCTTTTTCCCCCATCACGGCTGCACCGATCTGGCAAAGTCCTACGCCATGTCCCCAGCCTGCTCCGGTGAGGGTGAAATGTTGTGGAATACCTTGAGTTGTTTCAGAGGAATCCACCACAAATGCCGAACTGTACAGGTGCGAGTTCGAGAGCCATTTGCGGATTTCAAGTTCCTTGCCCACGATCATTGTTTGTTTTGTTCCAATGATTTTCAGTTCAATAATTCTTCCTGATTCTCCACGCTTTACAGGAATCATGTCAATGATATCTCCGAAATCAATGCCTGATTTGCGTGAAATAAGTTCCGAGAGTTCAGCTTGTGTATATTGCACTTTCCACCGGTAAAAATCCGTGGTTTCCTGGTCGTAGTTATTCAGTACCTGTGATAAGACCTTTTTGTCGGTAGTGTTGCAAAATGCTTCCGGTGATTGCCGGATCCATTTTTCAGCATTTTCTTCAACGGTTAGATCCAATTCATAACCCTCCGGAGCGATAGGATTGTCTATTACCTTGGTTAGGTAGGGATAGTGCTCCGGTGCCCAGCAATTCTCAAAGAGTTCGGTAGCTCCCCCGCAGGACTTGGAAAAGCGGGCATCACATATCTTGTTGTCGAACATCAATACTTCACCCCGGGTGGCTTCAATGGCTTCCTCCACGGCTACCGTACTTGCCCTCGTGATTCCCTGGTAGCGCTGACAATGATCGTCGGCACATACATCAAAATGAGCGTGTGCATCCCGTTCGTACCACTTATTGATATAGTTTATAGTTTGTAGTTTAGAGTTTATAGTTGCTTCTTCCTTACTCCTTACCTCTTGCCTCTTGCCTCTTATTTGCTCATTCCTCATTCCTCGTTCCTCTTCTCTCCTTACCTCTTGCCTCTTACCTCTTGCCTCTATTGGACATAGCAGCCAGCTTCTGGATATCACTGCATGTGCTTTCAGTAGTTCTTCCGAAGCCATGGCACTCATTTCACTGGAGATCACGCTGGTCAGGTAATCTTCCACGTTGATCACGTTGATAGCGGTCAGCTTCTCATCTTCCACCAGGAGTTTCAATGCCCCCTTGAAACGTTGGTTTTCCTTTCTCTCCCAATGAAAACCAATGCCAATCACGACATCGATCAAGTCAAACGAAACATCTCTAGTCGAAGGTTCAAAGATGATTTCTTCATTACTATCAGCATCGAAGAATACTTTTCCGTCTTTATATGCTGCGGTTTGTATTCCGGAGTATATCCTGCCGTTCGAAGATTTAAAATCCCCGTTCAGCACAAACTCAATGGTGATGTTCGATAAAATGCCGACTTGTATGGTAGGTTCCATGTAATTCATATTCATTCCTATTCTTCAATATAGCGATAAACCTTTCGTCGTCCGAAGGACACGAAAGCGTTTTCTTTGTTCCAGAAAAACGCTCAAAGGTGCTTCGCACGCTTTGAGGTTCTAGTCTAAATGCTCACCTGTTGCAATATGCTCTCAATATCATCTTTGGTTATCCGCTCGAAATGGCTTTCAACAGGGGTAATAAATATGCCGCTCATTTCCACTGTTGCAGGACTAACCAGCAGTTGTTCGTTTCCTGCAGCACTGTATTGCCACGGACGAAACGCTGCCCGCGGGAAAATATAGGTGTACCAGATTCCATCTTCATACGAACAAACAATATTCATCAGAGGCTCTCCATCTTCTCTCATTCCCTCTCCTCCTGTCTTTCTTATCCCCTCTCCTCTGGAGAGGGTTAGGGAGAGGTTTAGATTTTCAAATACATTCCTGGCTGAAACAATCGTGTCGGATTCAATGCAGTATACCGTGCGACCGTAATTGTCCAGGCTAAATAGCTGGTAGTTTTCCCCTTCATCCAAAAGTCGGGCATGAGTAGGTTTTAATCGTTTGTAATCGCCTGTCAGAGGCAGAAAGTCCTTCGTCCCTGCCTGAAAGTGTAGGTGATCGGGTGCAGACGCACCACATTTTGGTCCGTTGTAGAAGACCAGGTAGTCATCCAGTGCCTTTGCCAGTTCAAGCATATCCGAAAAGTAAGGTTTTATTTTCTGGTCGATATGTTGCTTGTACGGGATGGTGAAATGTTGCGGAAATATAGGGAACGGATTTACCAGAATCGTGTATTCCCCGGCATCAATGCTTCGTTGCTCTGCCGGCAGGTTTTCCTGGCATAGGAAGCATTTACGTGCTGCAACAGTCTTTGCATCCATCTTTGCTCCAGTTGAGGTAATCCTTGCCGGGTTAAATTGAACCTTTACATCATAATCGCCAAACGAAACAGTCTTGGTTCTCACGGTTTTCAACCCTTCATAATTCAAACGGGCAAGTTCCCAATTGCTGATCTGCTCCTGGAAAAAGGAAGAAACCTGCTCATTGAAAGAAGAAGAACCCCTAACCCCTAAA
>CAIYOZ010000238.1 GCA_903927945.1 uncultured Bacteroidales bacterium
ATTTTTGCAGTACTGTTTTAAACAATTTACATTCTTTAATTATCACACCTAATATGAAAATGATAAGCATAGCTAAATTAGCATCAATATCGTTAGCAATAACTATGGCAGCTTGCGTGAGTAAACCAAAGAACGAAGGCTATTCCCGTGTTACAGGTTGGAAATACAATGACAAGACTGAAGCAGGATTTACCGTTAAAAAAGGCTATATTTCAGCGGCACCCTCGGGCATGGTTGCTATTGAGGGAGGATCATACACCATAGGAGGAAAAGGCGAGTTTATCACTGCCCCACGTGATAGTAAACCGAGAAGGATTACGGTAAGTTCATTTTATATGGACGAATTTGAGGTAAGAAATATCGATTGGCGAGAATATACGAACTGGATGAAAGCAGTTTTTGGAAAAACAGCACCGAGACTGGTTCAAAAAGCTCAACCTGATGTGACTGTATGGCGCGAGGAATTGGCCTACAACGAACCTTACCTGCAGAATTATTTCTCTCATCCGGCATTCGACCAATATCCGGTAGTGGGTGTTACCTGGGAACAAGCCATGGATTACTGCCAATGGAGGACCGACCGTGTGAATGAGTTGGCATTGATACGTGCAGGTGTCATTTTACCCCCCAACTTTTCAAACCTGGAAAAACAAACCAGCCAGGACTCTATTGCAAATACCTTTGTATTCAACACACAAAAATATTTAAAACAGGACAGCTATCAACCACCAGTTGGAAAGAATGCCAAGAAGGACTTGTATGGCAAGAACCGAAAAGTAGACATGTCGGATGGAATTCTCTTCTCAGATTTCCGGTTGCCTACAGAAGCAGAATGGGAATTTGCCGCTTATGCCATTACCTCCGGCAAGAACGGAATGGTTGCAGAAGGCAAGATTTACCCTTGGTCGGGATCACAATTACGTAATCCTAGCAAAAAGCAGATGGGTCAGATGATGGCGAATTTTGTCCGTGGACGTGGCGACATGATGGGCACCTCGGGCAGCCTGAATGATAAGGCAACCATTACCGCACCGGTCGATTCGTATTATCCGAACGATTTTGGACTCTATAATATGGCCGGCAATGTGAATGAATGGGTGTTGGATGTATACCGCTCCACTTCATACGACGATATGGCCGAATATAACTCCTTTAGAGGAAATGTATATCTGACACCGATAGTAGCCAGTGTGGATGCGTTGGGAAATAAAATCTATAAAGTTGATTCCCTGGGCCGCATTGCTACCGAAGTAGCTAAAGGTGACGATGTACGTAATTTTAAAGATGGCGATCCTCAATCACAAATTGATTTTGCCATGAGTGATACCACTTCCGGGTTAGCAAATCTGAAAACAACTGCAAAAATTGATCCTACGGATGTCCTCAGGCCCACCATATCGGATATGACCAGGGTTTACAAAGGAGGTTCCTGGAAAGACAGGGCCTATTGGTTGAACCCTTCTACCCGCCGTTATCTGGATCAGAATAAATCGAGCAATGACATTGGCTTCCGTTGTGCCATGAGTATGATTGGAGATATCCAACAGACAAAGAAAAAATAAGATGTAAACGCATCACCCAAAAAGCACCGGTTCCAGAATGAACGCGGTGCTTTTTTGTATCATAAAGGGCTTAGTTTCCAATGAAATTTCGTACTTTTGCATTCAAAATTCAATATCGTTAAATTATAAATATCTCAATAAACCGATCAGTATGGGTAGGACAATAATTGTAAATGCACTTAAAAGAGTTGATTTTGGTGCTGAAGTGAATATAAAAGGGTGGGTACGTACCCGCCGCGGGAATAAGAATGTAAGTTTTATTGCATTGAATGACGGTTCTACAATTCATAATATCCAGGTAGTAGCCGACAATGAAAAATTCGGGGATGAGTATTTAAAACCCATCACCACCGGTGCCTGTATCAGTGTGACAGGCAAATTGGTAGAATCCATGGGGCAGGGACAAACTGTCGAGATTCAGGCAGACACCATTGATATTTACGGTATTGCCGACCCGGAAGCGTATCCATTGCAGAAAAAAGGTCACACGTTGGAATTCCTGCGTGAAATAGCTCACCTAAGGCCACGTACCAATACCTTTGGAGCCGTTTTCCGTATCCGTCACAACATGGCCATGGCCATTCATACATTCTTTCACGAACGGGGATTTTTTTATTTCCATACACCGATTATCACAGCTTCCGATTGCGAAGGTGCGGGACAGATGTTTCAGGTAACCACTCTAAATCTGTATGATCTGAAGAAAGACGAAGCCGGATCGATTGATTATTCCGCTGATTTCTTTGGAAAACAAGCCAGCCTGACTGTTTCTGGACAACTTGAAGGTGAACTGGCCGCTATGTCTATGGGAGCCATTTATACTTTCGGACCAACCTTCCGTGCTGAAAACTCGAATACACCACGCCATTTGTCGGAGTTCTGGATGATTGAACCGGAAGTGGCATTCAACGAAATAGAAGAAAACATGCAACTGGCACAGGATTTTATTCAATTCTGTATCCGTTGGGCGCTGGACAATTGCAAGGATGACCTGGAATTCCTGGCATCTATGTACGACAAGGAATTGATAGAACGGTTGCAATCGGTTGTCACCAATGATTTCGAACGGGTCACTTACACACGAGGTGTTGAAATCCTGGAAGCAGCCATTGCCAAGGGTCAGAAGTTTGAATTCCCGGTAGGCTGGGGAACGGACCTTCAATCGGAACACGAACGTTACCTGGTAGAGAAACATTTCAACAAGCCGGTCATACTAACCGATTATCCGAAGGAAATCAAGTCATTCTACATGAAACAAAATGAGGATGGAAAAACGGTGCGTGCCATGGACGTATTATTCCCGAAAATCGGGGAAATCATCGGCGGATCGCAACGCGAAGAAGATTATACCAAACTAAAGAACCGGGCGGAAGAAATGGGAGTGCCTACCAAAGACATCTGGTGGTACCTGGAAACCCGTAAATTCGGCACTGCACCGCATGCCGGGTTTGGGCTAGGCTTCGAACGGTTGTTATTATTTGTAACAGGCATGTCGAATATACGCGATGTGATTCCTTTCCCACGCACTCCGAACAATGCCGAATTCTAAATTGTTATTTCTTCCACAAAAACAGAAGATCAAAAGGTAAGATTTCTTGCCTTTTGATTTATAAATGATCTGGGTGGTTTTAATTAGTACAGATAACTTTCTTATGCAGTTATTGCATATAAATACATAAATGAAAGGGATTTTGTCAAAGAACATTCAATTTTAGCACACTTAGGTTAAGATAATTGCAAAAACAAACACTTTTACTTACTTTTGTACAAAAGCAGTTTATTTTTTGATCGTTCTTTTTTTAAACAGATACTAGAAAACATGGGTACAAGCAATAAAACAGAATTGGACAATGTGGTCGTACGCTTCTCAGGAGACTCGGGGGATGGGATGCAACTTACCGGGACACTCTTTTCAAATCTCTCCGCTATTTTAGGTAATGAAATTTCAACTTTCCCTGATTTCCCATCAGAAATTCGGGCACCCCAAGGTACACTGGGTGGTGTTTCGGGTTTTCAGGTGCATTTAGGCTCCAGTAAAATATATACTCCCGGTGATGATCCCGACGTGTTGGTGGTGATGAACCCGGCAGCATTGAAAGTAAATGCCGACGCCGTAAAAAAGGGTGGTGTCATAATATTCGACCAGGACACATTTAATAAATCAGGATATGACAAAGCAGGTTTTACTACCGAGAACCCGTTCGAAGAACTGGGCATTCCCGAGAGTTTACAACTGATACCTGCCGCCTTATCCACTCTGACCCAAAGTAGCCTGGAAGGATTTGGATTCGACAATAAAACAGTCCTTAGAAGCAAAAACATGTTTGCCCTGGGGTTGATATGCTGGTTATTCAACCGTCCTATCGATCAGGCCATTCACTTCCTGACGAATAAATTCGGCAAAAAACCCGATTTATTGCATGCCAATGTAAAAGTGCTTACCGATGGATTCAATTACGGAAACAACCTGCAATTAGCCATCAACACTTATTTTATTGAAAAATCACACGAAACTCCCAAAGGAAAATATACCAGCATCAGCGGAAACAAAGCTACCGCCTGGGGATTGCTGGCCGCGGCCAAGAAAGCCGGGCTCGAATTGTTCCTGGGAAGCTATCCCATTACCCCTGCCACGGACATCATGCAAGAACTGGTGTTACGTAAGGATTTAGGCGTAAAAGTAATGCAGGCCGAAGATGAGATTGCAGGGATCAGCGCCGCCATTGGTGCATCCTTTGCCGGCATGCTGGCAGCCACCAGCACTTCGGGTCCCGGACTGGCCTTGAAATCGGAAGCCATAGGACTGGCTGTTATGGCTGAATTACCGCTGGTAGTGGTGGATGTCATGCGTGGCGGACCTTCTACAGGCCTTCCTACTAAAACAGAACAGACCGACCTCCTTCAGGCTCTCTACGGCCGTAACGGCGAAAGCCCGGTAGTAGTGATGGCCGCCAATACACCCGACGATTGCTTCCAACAAGCTTTCATGGCAGGAAAAATAGCCCTTGAACACATGACACCGGTCATTCTGTTGAGTGATGCCTTTATCGGTAACGGCACTTCCTTGTGGAAACTTCCTAAACTGGCTGATTTGCCTGAAATCAAACCGAATTATGCAAAGGCAGGTATGGAAAACTTTAACGTGGCTTCCCGTGATGCCAAGTCAAAAGTACGTTACTGGAGCATTCCGGGAACTGAAGGCTTCGGACATCGCAATGGCGGACTGGAAAAAGACTACCTCACCGGAGCGATCTCTACCGACCCATTGAACCACCAGGTAATGGTGGATACCCGCGAAGAAAAAATAAGCAATATCAGTGAATTCATCCCGGAAGTAAAAATAGAAGGAAATAAAGATGCTGAGTTATTGGTAATTGGTTGGGGAGGCACACACGGCCATTTGATGAGTGCTGTAAATTCTCTCAATAAGAATGGCACTAAAATTGCATTGGCTCATTTCAATTATATCAATCCACTTCCTAAAAATACCGTCAAATTAATTCAACACTATAAGAAAGTAGTGGTATGTGAATTAAACAGCGGGCAATTTGCCAATTTATTAAGGTCAAAAGTGGCTGGAGTTGAATTTTTACAATATAACAAAGTACAGGGACAACCTTTCACGGTGGCCGAACTGGAGGAATGTTTCACGAATCTGTTGAAATAAACCGCTGATATTCCGTTTCAAATTCATAAAATTTCAAATCATGGAAACTACAGAAGCAACAATCACAAAACAATATACACTCAAAGATTTTAAAAGCGATCAATACGTACGATGGTGTCCGGGATGCGGGGATTATGCCCTGCTCAATACCCTTCAGAAAGTGATGGCTGAATTAGGCGTTCCCCCTCATGAGACAGCCATTATATCGGGTATCGGGTGTTCGTCCCGCTTATCCTACTACATGAGCAGCTACGGCTTCCATACCATTCATGGGCGTGGTGCAGCAGTGGCTACCGGAGTGAAGGTGGCCAATCCGAAACTGTCGGTATGGCAGATCACCGGTGATGGTGATTGCCTGGCGATCGGTGGAAATCATTTTATTCACAGTGTGCGTCGTAATGTGGATATAAACGTATTGCTTTTCAACAATCAGATCTATGGCCTGACCAAGGGACAGTACTCCCCTACTTCCAAAAAAGGGTTTGTTTCCAAATCCTCACCTTTTGGTACCGTGGAACGTCCATTTCGTCCGGCAGAATTAACTATGGGAGCACGCGGAACATTTTTCGCACGGGTACTGGACGTTGATTTAAAGAATTCAGCGACTGCCATGATGGCTGCTGCCAAACATAAGGGGACTTCGATCGTCGAATGCCTGGTGAATTGCGTGATCTTCAACGATGGTGCACACAGTTGGCTGGCTGAGCGGGATTTCCGTGCCGATCGTCTGATCATGCTGGAACATGGCAAACCAATGATCTTCGGGAAAGAACAAAACAAAGGGCTGGTGCTCGATGGCTTTAACCTCAAGGTGGTTACCATTGGTGAAAACGGGGTCAAGGCCAGTGACATCCTGATTCATGATGCTGCCTGCGATGATACTACCCTTCACATGAAACTGGCGTTAATGGAAGCTCCCGACATGCCGATTGCAGTGGGTATTATCCGCGACGTGGAAGAAGATACCTACGATGCAGGTGTTGAAAAACAGATTACCGAGGTTCAGGCTAAATCGAAAATCAAGACTTTTGACGACCTGATTGATTCGTGTGAACAGTGGGAAATGTAATTGGTTGATTGGTTGATTAGTTGATTGGTTGATTGGTTAATTGGTTGATTGGTTAAGAAACTAAGAAATAAGAAATAAGAAGTAAGAAGTAAGAAAAGCGGTCCGGGTAATAACTTGTGCCGTTTTTTTGTACCTTTGTCTAAACAATATTATAGCACTGCTAATAATGATTCATATGAAAAAGCTTCTTCTGTTCCTGGTACTTATATTTTCAGTTTCTATGTTTAGCCAAACGAAGGATGACAGGGCGTACCTTGTTAAAGTAGGTGATCAGGCTCCCGATTTCAGCATGCAACTAACCAATGGCAAAACCGTAAAGCTCTCCGGGCTGAAAGGAAAAGTGGTCATGTTGCAATTCACCGCCAGCTGGTGCAGCGTCTGCCGCAAGGAGATGCCGTTTATTGAAAAGGACATCTGGCTGAGACACAAGACTAATCCGAACTTCAGCCTCATGGCCATTGACCGCGATGAACCCCGGGAAACTGTCCTGAAGTTCGCCAAAGCAATACCCATCTCCTACCCCATTGGACTGGATCCCCATGCCGATATCTTCGCGAAGTATGCCGTGCGGGAAGCAGGAATAACCCGGAATGTCATCATTGATAAAACAGGCAAGATCGTCTTCCTCACCAGGCTGTACGATGTGGCGGAATTTACTAAAATGGTGAAAGTGATTGATGGGATGTTGAAATAATTATAGAGCTACTAAATAAAAATGCCCGGCTGAAATCCATCATAGGTTTCAATGCCGGGTTTTTGTTTGCTTATTCATTGACAGGTTCAATGGTCAATTAGTTAATATAATTATAAATCACTAATGGTTTAGCAATTCAGCACTAATCACTCTCTATTCTACCTCCTGCGAACCTCCTTAGTAACTCCTGGAAGAGTCTTTAGACAATACATAGATAATACATATATAATAC
>CAIYOZ010000239.1 GCA_903927945.1 uncultured Bacteroidales bacterium
ATCTTGACAGAATTAAAGGATACAATTCTGTCAATTATCGGCTTGGGTATCCTATGATAGAAATACGTAGTCCTAAAGATTTAATCCATTATGAAGACTAAACAAAAAGAAAAATCATTTGATGCTGTAAAAATGATGCGAGATGCCCGTGACAAAATCAGTACTGAAACTCAAAACATGAAACTGGAAGAGTTGAAGAAATATATTGATAATCAGCTGAAGAAAAACAAATTAAAACCAATTGGACAATAATAAGGATTTTATTGTTTAATTGCAATCTCACATAATTACCTCGCCAGCTGTAGCGACCCATATCACATAGTTCAAAGCGTTAGTTTTTATTCCCGTACCTGAAACAACAACACTTTCATAAGTAAACAGAATTACAACTTTTCCAACCTTTGAAAGGCGGGAAAAGTTATAATTTATAGAATTGTAACAAGAATTAGTTCAGGAACAACTTCATATCCTCGTCCACACTGCCAATGGGTGCAATACCAAAGTTATCAACCAGTACCTTGGCAACATTCGGAGAAAGGAAAGCCGGCAAGGTTGGCCCGAGATGAATGTTTTTTACTCCCAGGTATAACAACGCAAGTAGTACTATCACCGCTTTTTGCTCATACCAGGCAATGTTGTAGGCGATTGGCAGCTCGTTGATGTCGTTCAGTTCGAACACTTCTTTCAGTTTCAGGGCAATCATGACCAGGGAATAACTGTCGTTGCATTGTCCGGCATCGAGTACACGGGGAATGCCGCCAATATCACCCAATGGCAACTTGTTATACCGGTATTTGGCACAACCTGCAGTCAGGATAACCGTATCTTTAGGAAGTTTAGTAGCAAAATCGGTATAATAGCTGCGTCCTTTCATGCGACCATCGCATCCTGCCATGACAAAAAACTTACGGATAGCACCCGATTTAACGGCATCCACAATTTTATCAGCCAGGGCAAACACCTGGGCATGGGCAAATCCACCAATAATTTCGCCTGTTTCAATTTCAGTAGGAGAAGCAAATGACAGGGCATGTTTGATAAGTGCTGAAAAATCCTTGGGCTTACCTTCTTCACCTCCGGCAATATGTTTGAAACCGGGGAAACCTGATGATCCTGTGGTATAAACCCGATCGACATAAGTTGCACTTTTCCGTGGAGGAACGATGCAATTGGTTGTAAAGAGCACGACACCGTTGAACGTTTCGAAATCGGTCACCTGACTCCACCAGGCACCACCGTAATTCCCGACAAAATGAGTATATTTTTTAAATGCCGGATAGTAATTGGCAGGCAGCATTTCACTGTGGGTGTACACATCCACTCCTGTACCTTCGGTTTGACGAAGCAGTTCCTCCATGTCTTTCAGGTCGTGACCACTGATCAGAATGCCTGGATTGCTGCGCACACCGAGGTTAACTTTCGTTATTTCAGGGTTGCCATAGGATGTTGTATTGGCCTTATCGAGCAATGCCATTACTTGCACGCCCATTTTACCCGTTTCGAGCACCAGGGCAGTCAATTCCTCACCCGAGAGGTTATCGTCGGTTGTAGCCACTAATGCACGCTGAATAAAGGCATCTGTTTCATTGTCGGCATACCCCAGGTTGGAGGCATGCTCGACATAGGCCGCCATTCCTTTCAAACCATAGATTACTAATTCGCGAAGGGAACGGATATCTTCATTTTCGGTAGCCAACACACCGTTGTATTGGGCTATTTCTTCCATTTCAACAGAAGTAATGGCCGACCAGCTGAGTAATTCGGTTAGTGGGAGCTCAACGTTGTGTTGGAGTAACGTGGCTTTTAATTGGGTGCGGAGAAGGAAACCTTCGCGAATACGGGCAACAAAACGGCTGTAATCGAAATTCGCATTGGTGATAGTCATAAAAAGACTATCGGTAATAAATTTGTTGGCTTCTGTGTTTTCAATTTTCAATACACGCAAAGCCGTCGTATAATGAGATAATCCTTTTAATTGATAGATCAGTAAATCCTGTAAAGCTGATACTTCGGGAGTTTTTCCACAAACTCCCTTAACCTCGCACCCCAACCCATGGGATGCCTCCTGACATTGATAACAAAACATGTTCATTGTATTTAGTTGATTAAGTTGATTAAGTTAATTAAGTTGATTATGTTGATTATGTTAATTGGTTAATTGGTTAATTGGTTGAGTATGTTGATTAAGTGATTGGTTAAATAAGTTATTTCCATCACTCAACAAACCGAGCATATATTCAGCCAGTTCGGCAGACCAGGCATTAGATTTTGATTTTAGCATATAGAAATCTATTTCAACAACATACGATCGTTTAAAGGATGTATATTGGCAAAATCATAATAGAATGATGCATGAATATATTATTTCAAAAAATAGATATAAAACAGGTCATCACCTCTCTGATCGATCCAGTGTGAATAATTCAATCCGGTGGCTTTATCGATTAACGGGATGGTTAAGAATGGTGCAATTAATTGATAGATTTCACCCTCAGGAAGATCTTTCAGATCGGCTAATACCTGGGCAACCGGATGTTCACCCTTTTCAAGCATTTCCCTGACATCAAATTGTTTTGTTACAGTTGATTCGTTAAACCATTCAGGTTTATGGTAGTTATAAAGTTGTTCTTCCATATTTTCAGAATTTACTTCCTGACCAATGCTGTTACGTAATACATTAATTAAATCGCTTATATTCACTTTGCCAATCGAGGCAGCCTGCTGCAAGGTAGCCACTTTTGCAACGGTACGTCTGAGCAGTGGGTTCTTCAGTTTTTCGAAGGCCGGAACATATTCAATCAGCAGGTCTTCGAGTTGTGGATAGGTCTCAATCAGATCCAGTATTTTTGTTTTGGGAGTAATGATTAAATTTTTAGTTTCCATGATTTCAAAAGTGTTTAAGTTTGTTGGTAGGAAAGAATCCGTTGTTCGCCTTCCAGTTCCCGGTATGGAGTAACATTATGAGAAACTTCGAGGGTTCCAAGGTATTCACCTTTTTCGTTTCGGAGGGCGAAGTACTCAATATAGATCATTTTACCGCCCATATTTATCCAGAACGGAGCACGATCCTGCCTCCCACTCTTGAAATCATCGAGAATTTTATCTACAATGTGGGCACTTGCCGGTGGATGACAATGACGGACATCCCGGTTAAGTATGGCACGGTTACGTTGGAAAATACGTTCGGCACTCTGTGAGAAATATTTTACTTTGTCGTCTTTATCCACAAAAGTCATGTCAACGGGCAACGTGTTTAGGATTGTCATGATTTCTTCGGCCGTAAAGTTCCCGGAAGGTAACTGGATATTGCTTCCGCTCTTCTGAGACTCATTGACAGAGAGCTTTTCTGCCCCTTCAGGTTGCCACTCTATTTTTGGATCGTACAGGCAATACCCTATTTCAATGGATTGCTTGCTGATTTCATACCAGTCCTCTTCCGTCAGGCTATCAAGCGACATAGGCAGCAGTATTTCTTCTTCCTTGGTAGTCATTTCGTCTGCATTGCGGGCTGCCGGTTTGAGGATAATATCAGCGGTTGCCATCAGTTCATCTTTGGTGATTCCGGTCATTTGAAGCACTTCTATGCTTCCTTTGATCAGTTCGCGGATTTCATCGTGTTTACCCCACATGACTTTAGGAGGACCTGTGATCCCTATTTTTTCAAGATAAGGGAAAAGCAGGTATTCTTTCCGTTGATAGTGTTTGTCCACGTCATAGAGATTATTAAATAAACCTCTTAACTGCAGTATTTTACCGTCAATATCTGCTTGTTCTACTTTACTTAGTTCTGAAATAACAGCAGCAATGGTATTGGTTACTTTTCGTATTTCGGCATTTTCTTTTCGGAATACATCAACCGGATGACCATCAATCACCACTTTCAATGCCGACAAATCGACCCTACCTTCAAGTACAGCAGAGTGAGCATCACAAAGATCGAGTACTTCCGATTCCGGGAGTCCTTCACTAATCAGCTCCTGTTCTACTTCCACCACTTCACCGTATGGAATCTGACTAAGTGACAATAAAAGTTCATTGCGAACCAACTCCTGAGATTCGCCATGATGCAGTTTTAGAATAAGCTCTTTGAGCTTTTCTTTTCTAATACGGGAATTATCGATTAATTCGCTCATTTTGTTGTTGGTTAATTGGTTAATTAGTTAATTAGTTGATTAGTTGATTAGTTGATTAGTTAATTGG
>CAIYOZ010000240.1 GCA_903927945.1 uncultured Bacteroidales bacterium
GCTTTGGGCTATGAAGGTGGATCATTTTACGCCCGACAAGTACGACATTATCGGTGCCACCATTGCCTTAATCGGGGTTTGCGTTATTTATTATGCGCCGAGGTGAAGAAAAGGGAATCTCTTTTGTATATTTAACGTATTTGCTTACCAATAAGTTATTGTTCGTGTTTCCGAATTTAGGGTAGACCATTCTGTAGCTGCTTTAAGTTTATATTTCTCGGTGCTACTTGTCCAATTTCCCTGAGAGTCATATTCGTATATAAATTGAAAGAAAGTTCCATCTCCGCTAATGTCAATTATATCGTTTTTATCATTATAGGTAAAAATTAATGTCTGAGAAATATTATTCGATGGAGTAGCCGAATCTGTAAATGTATGTTTTAATGATTCTGACATTAAATAGTCATTATTAGTTTTAAATGTATGAACATCCGAAGAAATTGTACTTGTTCCCACATATCCATTTGTGAAAGTTTTAAACATTCCATTGGAAGCATAAGTAATATCTTTTGTAAAATCTCCATGATCTGACCATCCTGAAGGATAAATACCGTTATATTGAACGGTTGTTGTATCCTTTGTAACAGGTAAATTTGTTCCATACGAAAATACAATATACATAGTTGTAGCATCTTTGAAGATATACTCAAATTTAGTATAATTACCATCAGGATATGGATATAATGATGATACTGTAGTAACCGAACTCAGATTTGGCGTTAGTCCGTTTATATTAATACTTGCCGTAGACGATAACACATACTTTCCCTGATTATTATATTCATAGTTTTTAATCAGTTGTCCAGATCCATTAGGCGAAGAAGTTACAATTTTTACTAACTGTCCATTAGCATTATATGTATAAACCGAAGTTGATGAACTACTTCCCGAATTATTTACAACAGAAGTAATATATCCGGATTCATTATATGACGTAACAATTCCCGAATTTGATGCTATAGTTTTTACCTTGCCCTTGATCCTTTGATGTACCAAATCACTTTTTTCCCAATAATTGTCACCCGTGTTTTTAATTCCATTTGGGTCGCAAGAATAAAGTGCTATTCCAATCAAACAAAGGCTTAATAAATAAATTTTGGTTCCCATAAAATTAAATTATTTTGTGTTATACTTGTATGTGTGTGTCATCCGTAGGCGATAGTCTATGACATAAACCATTTCTTATTTATATCGCAAATTTAACCATATATTTTTACATTCACAACATTTTGAGAGAAAATCCCATTATTATTCTGTGTGACATATCATCCTGTTTTTTTAATTTACTACAAAATCAGAGGATATTCATACCGGAATATCCTCTGATGCATAATATCATTTGCCAACAGGGAATTCTCCGCTTGTTGTCGGAAGGTTTGCCAAAAGTCAGGGAACTTTCCGCTTGTCTTCAGAAAGGTTCGCCCGAAGTATGGATACTTTCCGCTTGTCTTCGGAAGTTTCACCCGAAGTCTGGGAACTGTCCGCTTATCTTCAGACGCTTCACCCTAAAGTCAGGATACTCTTCGCTTATCTTAGGAAAGTTCACCTGAAGTCGGGGAACCCTTCGCTTGTCCTCAAATGCCTCCACTGCTGCCGCACGAATTGCATCGTGTGGCAAATTAACAATTATTTTCTCATTATCAACACGCGGTTAGAAACCGCGAAACCCAAAACAAATCAGAGGATATTCCGCCATGGGGAATATCCTCTGTTGCATAATCATTCGCTTGAACAACCTTTTTTGTCAGAAATATAACTGTTTTGATATTTTGTCATATCTTTGTAACAGTTATTACACACGCTGGAAATGTCGGAACAGTATCTTTGCCCATAATTATGAATTATTAATTGTAAATTATTAATCGACTATGAGTTATCGTATTTTGGTCGTCGACGACGAAGAAGATTTGTGTGAAATTCTACAGTTTAACCTCGAAACTGAAGGTTATCAGGTGGATGTGGCTTATTCGGCTGAAGAAGCGCTAAAAAAAGACCTGACTGTTTACAACTTATTGCTGCTCGATGTAATGATGGGCGAAATATCCGGTTTCCGCATGGCTCGTATGCTGAGTGAAAACCCAAAAACGGCTTCAATTCCGGTAATTTTTCTTACTGCCAAAGATTCCGAAACCGACCGGTTGACCGGATTCAATATTGGTGCTGACGATTATATTTCCAAACCTTTTTCCATTCGCGAAGTGCTGGCACGTGTAAAAGTTGTGATTCGACGCACAGGTAACAGTGCGAAAGTAGAGGTTGTGGCACAAAAGCTTACTTACGAATCACTGGAAATGGATTTGGGGAACAAAAAAGTATTATTAGACGGTGTTGAAATTCCGTTTACAAAAAAGGAATTCGAAATACTAAAACTTTTTCTGGAAAACAAAAACCGTGTCTTTTCGCGCGACGAAATGCTTTCGCGTGTGTGGAGCGACGAGGTAATTGTTCTCGACCGTACCATTGACGTAAATATCACCCGTATGCGTAAGAAAATTGGACCTTATGGAAAAAACATCGTTACCCGCTTGGGTTATGGATATTGTTTCGAAGAATAAGGTTCCTAACCCCAAAAGGGGAATCGGATTACTACTGTTTGCATTAATTTTATGTATAAAGAAAATACCAACCAAGATAAAATTAACTTCAATGTCACTTTAGCAGTTAGGGGTCTTTTCCACGAGCAGATTAGCAACTGGGAACTTGCCCAAACTAACTTTGCCGGATTAAAATCAGTTCAGACCAGGGCGTTTGATTTTGGTGATTACGAGGTGAAAGTTCAGTTTAATCCTGCCCGTATGATTTCTTCGGGGGCTAAGGTAGATGCAAAATCTATCGCCGAGCGTCCGTGCTTTCTTTGCAAAACAAACCGTCCGACAGCACAAAAGGCGATTGATTTTGGTGATTATGAAATTTTGGTCAACCCCTTCCCCATTTTTCCCGAGCATTTTACCATTCCACGTCGCGAACATGTACCGCAACAAATCAAACCCTATTTTACAGACATGCTTGATCTGGCAAAGGCGTTGGATGACTACCTGATTTTCTACAACGGACCACAATGCGGTGCTTCTGCCCCCGACCACATGCATTTTCAGGCAGGAACGAAGGATTTTTTACCATTGGTGAACGACTATCATCGGCTAAAAAACACCCATACCGACTTGTTGGTTTCAACTGAAAAGATGCAGCTTTTCCAACTAAAAAACTACCTGCGAACTGTCTATTGCATTGAATCCTCTGTGATTGAAAGTGCCAAAGATTCATTCGTAAAATTGTATAATCACCTCTCTGCTCCACTTCTTCCCCCCTCTCCTCAAGGAGAGGGGTCGGGGGTGAGGTCAGGGGGTGAAATCGAACCGCTAATGAATGTTATTTGCACTTATGAGTCTGGCAAATGGTTCGTTTTCGTACTACCCCGCAAAGCTTTCCGTCCGTGGCAATACAATGCCGAAAGTAATAAGCAATTGCTTGTTAGTCCTGCCACGGTGGAGATGTGTGGGATCTTTATCACTCCGTTGGAAAGTCATTTTGAAAGAATTTGCAAAGAGGATGTGATAAGTATTTTTAATCAGGTAAGTTTATGAAAATACCTGAAAAAGAACCCATCATTCAAGTTGGCATTCTCTCTTCCGAAAAGATTGAATTCATTTTGAACGGTAGTTTTTCCACATCAAGCGGAACTGTTTTTTCAGGCAATCAACATGCCGCCATTCAGAATGGAAAAGTATGGTTTGACAATCAACTTTTCGATGAACTTATCATTGAACCAAGCACTGACGATGCATCTTTTGATTTAGTGGATGTGGTAATCGGCATCGGATTCCATTGGGAACGCAGAGAAACCCAACGATTCCGTGGAGCGATTAAGTTGATAGTGGACAATGGACAGTTGAC
>CAIYOZ010000241.1 GCA_903927945.1 uncultured Bacteroidales bacterium
AAATACCCATTCTGTTACGGCTATGGGAGGTTTTAGTTTGCAGGAAACCACTACCGATTATACCCAACTTTCGGTAAGTAATATCGCAGATGGAATAACCACCTCCAATGCCTATGGAAATATAAATATGGGACAGACCTACACCACCTGGACAGGCAATCGCATGGCATCATTCTATGGTCGGGCCTCGTATAGCTATTTGAGTCGGTATTTGTTTAATTCGAATATTCGGTATGACGGTTCTTCTCGTTTTGGTGCCGATAAGCGCTGGGGACTTTTTCCATCTGCTTCGGTAGGATGGCGAATCTCGGATGAATCTTTTATGAGATGGACCAAACCCGCCCTGAAGGATGCAAAATTCAGATTGAGTTATGGAGTGACCGGGAATCAAAACACCGGTGATTTTGCCTCTCTGGATATTTATTCCACCAGTTACTATGCCGATTATGTGGGTCTATCGCCTTCCACACTCAATAACCCGGATTTAGGATGGGAAGAAACCCGCCAAATGAACGGTGGACTTGATTTGTTGTTTTTTGATGGGCGTTTGAGCTTGGTGATGGATTATTATAAAAAGCAGACTTCGGGTGTGTTGTATCAGGTGAAGATTCCACAAACAAATGGTATCAGTACATCCTATCGGAATGTAGGTAATGTGGATAACAATGGGTTTGAGTTTTCCATCAATTCAACCAATATCAAGACTAAAGATTTTGAGTGGAAAACCAGCTTGAACTTCTCGTTTAATAAAAATATTATTAGTTCTATACCTGATGGCGGCAGACAATATGTTAAGAATGTTTATATTTTGGACAAAGGTTATGCAGTTGGAACTATTTATGGTTGGAAAAGAATGCAAATTTTTGCTTATGATCAATCCAATGCCTTTGATGCCAATTGGAAACAATTGACTCCTGTTTTCGATGCCGGTTCGAAGTTCACAGGCTATCAACTCAATGGGACAGCATATACAGGGGTAATACAGCAATTGCATTATAACTCTGCCGGTGGTACTGTATTCAAAGGAGGTGATGTGATGTGGGATGACGTGAATCATGACGGGGTGATAGATGCGAATGACAGACAAGTGTTAGGTTGTGGACAACCGGATATAATGGGAGGATTTAATACGGAATTTAAGTATAAAAATTTTACGCTCTCAGCTTTCTTTTCTTTTGTATGGGGAGGTCAGATTTTTAATGAGTACGAATACCAAAGGTCAAATAGGTTGTATTCGCCAGATATCAAGGAAAATCCGGTAACGCTTGCCAACTCATGGATGGCTCCGGGTGACGTAGCTAAATTCCCTAGTCCGGCAAATGCGGCAGCACTTCAAAATACTAGGGAGGCAAGTAATTTGTGGATAGAAGATGGTTCCTATATCCGTTTAAAGAACTTGCGTTTGGGTTACGATTTTCCGAAGTCTATTACCAAAAAACTGGGTATTGAGTCCATGAACATCTCTGCGATTTTTCAAAACTTCTTTACTTGGTCCAATTACTCAGGATTTGATCCGGAAGTACTGAGTTACGGATTTGCTATTGGGTACGACAATAATTCGTATCCAAGATCCAAAGATATTCTTATTGGCTTGAATTTAAACTTTTAATGAAAATAATAAATATATGAAGAAGATAATATTTTTATTCCTGACCCTGCTGACCCTGA
>CAIYOZ010000242.1 GCA_903927945.1 uncultured Bacteroidales bacterium
CGTACTGGAAAAAATATTTCCTGGTGCGGTCAAACTTAAATAGACCATTATCTGTTCCTATCCAAAGATTATTTTGATTATCGGAAATTATACTGTAAATAGAATTTACATTAAATTTTAAGATATCCGGAAAGTAATGAAACTTACTTTCGTTTTTGTCATACTGTATCAATCCTGAACTATTTGTTCCAATCCATACTGACCTATCTTGTTTATCCCAAAACAAGGTTTGAATATTCATATTTTTTAAATCGCGATGATTAAGTGTATCAATTTGAATAGCATGAATTTTTTTGTTTTTATATCCATAACATGCAATCGTTCCTGACTTGCAAACCAGAGATTATTTTCATCATCTCTACAAAAATCACTAACTCTGGACCCAATAAAGTTGTGATATTCTTTTGAATTGAAATTAATATGTTTTGAAGTCTTTCGGGTAATTGAAAAATATGTAATTCTTGCTTTACCATCACGATACCCGACCCAAATACCGGAGTCTGCCTCCGCTTCAAGTCTATTCACATGGTTCACTAGAATTCTTTTATCTTCATCATTTTCAGAATAGTTTTTAAATTTATTGGTAGTTAGATCCAGACAATCCAGTCCGCCAAGGAACATTCCAATCCATAACTTATTATGAATCCTGTCCATGAGCATGGCTTTCACATTATCAAATGCCAGGCTATTGTTCTTTGGATCATGTTTGTATGACTTTGACACGCCTTTAATGATATCATAACAAAGCATCCCACTCCCTTCAGTTCCAATCCATAACTCATTCCCACGTTCTGCAAAACCACTAATTATATTTTGGCTGAATTTAGAAGATTGCACAGTAATCGTTTTAAACCCTTTAAGATCATTTAGATTTACATAACATACTCCACCACAAAAAGTTCCTATCCATAAATTACCTTGTTTGTCTAAATTTAAATTCCAGATTGAATTATTGATTAAGCTAAACTTGTCGGTATCTGAGTGTTTGTATAGAATATATTCTCCATTTTTTGGGTTTAATAGATAAAGACATTGATGAGTAGCAATCCATATATATCCGTTTTTATCCATTAAGAAATCACGAGAAAGTGACAACTGCATATCTCCTTCTTTTTGACAAAAGAAAGTATAAGTTTTTTCTATCTTGAGTGTTTTAAGATTTAACTTTAAAAGTCCGTCTTTTTCAGTCAGTATCCATAGAAAGTTACCATATTTCTTAAAGTTGACAATTTCCATTGGATTTGGAAATGAAAATAATAGTTTGAATATCATGGATTGATAGTCAAATTGATAAAAGTAACCCTTATCTTTCGACATTAAGAATTCATTATTATTTGTTGAAAATAATGTTCTTCCAATTCTTGAGTAATTTTGCTCTTTTTCAACTTTGAGTAAAGTTTTTTTATTCAAATTAGTATGTTTATTCCATAACCATTTACAACCCAAATATTATCATGAATGTCTATTCCTATATTCCACACAGAACCGATCAACAGTTCTTCGAAATAATCTGATTTTCTATGATATCTTAAGATACCTTCCATTGAAGAAAAAAACAAATCACTCGAATGGTCTTCTACAAATGGAATGTATGGATTGAAATAAGAATTGGGAATTTCTTTTTTTAGTTGAGTAGAGTATCTCTTGTAAGTATATCCATCAAATCTATAGAGCTCATCAATCGTTTTTACCCAAATAAATCCGTATTTATCTTGTTTAATTCCGGATACCCCATCAGAACTTAAACCACCTTCAGGTGAAAGTGTATGAAACTTATAATCCGGGAAACTTTGGAGTGCAGAAAGAACTTGTACTACAAATAATAAAATAGTTGTCATTAAAAAATGAGGAACTTTAATTCTATAATATTTTCGTTTTGATCCAAGATCAAATAAATCGTTGATTATCATAAAAATATGTAGTATTAGATTCAATTTTAATAGGTTAACTTGTATTGATAAATTATGGATTAAACAAAGATAAGCATTCGTATATATTTAAAATCATATATTTTTATCTAAATATGATACATTTTAATTGATTCGTTAATATAAGAAAAAATTATTCTATCAAATACCTACATAAAATATAGATAATCAATAATGTAGATGTAAAAAAGAGCAATTTATATAAATTGCTCTTCCAATTAATCAGTTTTAGTTGTTTTATTCTCTATCTGTCTTTCAGTTTATTCAAAAACCAACCTGATAGAGTCGATTTCTGCTCTCAGGCAAATTATTCGAAAGGTTGGAATTTGAGCTTATACTGACTATGACATTCTCAATCGATTATATATTTCTCCACAAGTTATTTTTTCCAAATACTATTTTACTATTACTTTCTGAGTAAAATATTTTCCGGCTTCAATTCCAGTTACCACATAAAAGCCTGGAACTAATGGAATAGACAAGTTTGAGTACTTGATGGTCTCTTTTAACACCATTGTTCCAGTTACATTATATACCGCCAATTTAGATCCAGTAGATAAACCAGTTAGCTTAATACCTTGATTATCTGAAAAACACACAAACTGACGTATTTTTTCTAAACCTGTTGTCGGATTCGATTCAAACTCAACGACCAGTGTAGAGGCTATTGGCAACTGAGTTGACGTGAATTTGCCTCCGTTGTAATAGGTTGAACCAATCAGATTTGTTAATTGATCTTTTACCTCTACACCATTGAATAGAACTGATTTAATTCCTTTGCCGTTGTCGGGAATAATTGTAAATAATAGTTGTGACCCGTTTGGTTGTGATACCACAGCACCGCTGGCAGAACTATTCACCGTCCCACCGGTATTAAATGTAACAGTGGTGTTATAGCACATTGTTTCATATGCTCCCATATCATACGCCGTTCCTTGTGGACGGACAGTTCCTGCAAGGTCAGTTGTAAGGCCGGTAATAGGAGTCCCGGCATTGATGGCCGCAGAGGTTGTCGATAAACTCCAGTCTCCTTTTGTTACATCGGTAAAGGAGGCAGCAGTAAGCCCTGTAATACATCCTGTTTTATCGACATAAGTTGTAGGAATTGGAACGTCAAAACCACAATAAGTTATAATTGTGCCTGCATCAAAACTTGTGATGGGGTAAGAGCTACATTTATAGAATAGACAATTGGTGAAAGTACAGTTTTTATTCTGGCTCCAACCTAAACACAGAGTACCCTCTGTACCATCCCAAAACTTGTTGTCGGCAAAGGTGCAATTTTGAGCTGTAATACTCATACCTGGTCGTTGGTTAATAAAATCTTTTCCTGTATTTGCGGTTAACAAACAATTTTTTAAGGTAAGATTTACATGCGCGAAAATAGCAGCGCCAGAGTTCTTACTACTATTAAATGAAGAATTATTTCCGGTTAATACAGTATTACTTACGTTTAAAACCGAATAGTTTGCAAAGTTTGCATATATTCCACCACCACCATTTCCATCACTGCGACCTGATTTGGTTACATTGCCGTTAATAGTACAACCATCAACATTATAGGCTCCGCTATTTGTAAAAATACCACCACCATTCCCGGAGGCCGTGTTATTAGAAACAATACAATTAGAAGTATTTGAGATGCCGAAATTAGTGTCCAGCTGCATACCGCCTCCATCCGTTTTAGCTGTATTGGAAGTTACAGTACAATTAGAGACTGTCAAATTAGTACCGGCATCAAAAGCTATTGTTTTAAAAAGATTTATACCACCACCACATTGAAGTTTAGCCTCATTGTTGGAAACAATACAGTTATTAACCACGGTACCGCCTGCTTTCCCCTCAATGTCAATTCCACCGCCCGCATAACCTGCGGTATTGTAGGTAATAGTACTACCATCTACCGTTGCTACCCCGCTGACAAATACCCCTCCACCATTTTGTGTGGTGTTCGTATTCGCATTATGATGAATATATGAATTTAATAATTTCCCTTTTGTAGTAAGATAGACTCCACCCGCACTGTTGGTTCCTGTTGTGGTGTTGTTTCTCACGATGCAGTTTTGAAGAACGGAAGAATTTGTAATTTTGGCTGCTGTACCCGTGTTTAAGACAGCACCGGCATAGTTGCAATTCTGAATGCTCAACCCATCAATGGTGGAACCGGTGTTGCTCACAATTCCTCTTGTAAGGTTATTGCCATCAATGATTGTTTCGTTTGTAAAATCCCACGCATTAGTACCTTTAGCCCTATCTGCAAGAAATTGTTCGGTTCCGGCAAAACCACCACGAATGTTTTCTATGGTTTGCGTAGCAATTGTATCGGTAAGTGTATAAGTTCCTTTGATGAGCCATATTTCATCTGCGGGTGTGAAAGTGGTGGATTTATACCACTCATTGAATGATTTACCTTGAACTGTTAGATCTACAATTGTTCCCGGAACCCCGTTCCAGGTTGCACCTGATCCACCGGGTTGAATTAGGTAAACCACTGAAGGTGATCCTTGTGGAGCAGTTGGATCTGTATCTTTACTTATGGTAATTAATTCTCCATTTGGAAAAGCATCATACTGGGCAATCCCATGATTAACAGGAATTGAAACGCTTTTTGCTCCCTGAGTAACAATAGCACTCACCCATGTGGCAGGCACCTGAGTTAGAACCGTAACTGGCAGATCGTAGAGCTCACGATCCAACGTCCCTGTCATGGTCAGCTGAATCTCAGTACCGTTAGATTTTTTAACCTGAAACACCGGTTTATTATCACGTTCCATCTGATATTTGTATTCTGTTATGTGGTCCGTTAACCAGAGATCACCCTTATCTCTCCGCACAACAAGACCGTCGAGTATGGCACGAAATATATCCTTATTTAATGCCCAGAAATCTTGCTGCCCGGCTGGATCACCTTCACTGACACGTCGTTCCACTCCGTGAGTAATTAGGTATTCCATTCCCTTATTGGCAATTGCCTTGTCGGCAAGGGCCAACATCTGATCGGTGGTCTGCCAGTGATATACCGCGAAGTGACCGTCACCGGTGGGGCGGCTGATCAGGTCATATTTAAGTAATATATCGGTCAGTTCTTGTCCGTATGCATACCAATGATCCACACCGGGTTGTCCGTATGACATCAAATGCCGTTTACCATCGGTGTAAAACAAATCATAAATTATCTTCTGGCAAGAACCGATTTGATAGTCTTCGGTGGCCAGATCATACGTGTTGCTATGTGTCAATGTATGGTCCGCGTAAACCATTCCTGTCTTGGGAATTAAATTTTTCCATTCATTATTAGAAACTACATATGCAGCATTGGGGTCTGAAAATGCACTGGGACCGGGGCACACATAAAACGTAGCGATCAGGTTACGCTTGAGAAGTTCGGGTATCACCACCTGGTAGGCAGATGGCAATCCATCGTCAAACATCAGTAGAAAGGCAGCAGTCTTGTTATCCTTCCAGTTTGCAACCTGAGAATCTGTTACTGCTGCCTGTAGATATTGAAAACAAAACATTGGCAATAACAAACAATACATCAAGATTTTGTGCGAAGTAAGTTTTTTCATGATATTAATATTAAATCGTTAATGTTTTAGATAAAAGAAATAAATCAAAAATGTTATTGGAAATTATAAAATACGGGTTTTAAACTTTGGGATGGAATAGTATATTATTCACTAAGCATTTTATAAATTGGCACATGTCTCACTTTATGCTTTATTCTCACAAATATGTTGAATAAATCACTTCAAAATTCATACACATTTTTTTGAAAATGAATTTTAAATGCATTATGGTCACATTACTAATTTTGTTATATTATTAAACTTTGATGGTACGTTTACATTTCTCTTAGTTTTTAAGTGTTTCTTATTCATAATGTTATTTCTCATTTGTGCTATTTTAGACATCTTTGTCATTTCCGATCCGGCCATTAAAAAAAATCCTGAGCTGTATTCCTGACAATCATCTATTTTTACATTCTTGGGTTTCGCTCCGATAGGCTGAACATAACCCAATTTGCCTTCTTCATTAACGCATTGCACAATGGCTATCCACGCTTTCCGTATTTTAGGTGAATATATTCTTTCTGAAAGAATTCCATTATTCACCCCCCATGCCATGGCAAAAGTAAAGAAAGTGCTTCCGCTGGTTTCCTTAATGGTATCCTCCGCAGAGTCAAGCAAACTTCCACGCCATAGACCATCCGGCTGTTGCAATGAGGCAATCTTTGTGATCATTTTAAGGTATAAGGCTACGTATTTTGACCTGGATGGATCATTGTTAGGCATTATGCCTAACATTTGCGTTAATCCCCCAATGACCCAGCCGTTTCCTCTCGACCAGAATACTTTTTTGCCATTGGCTGTCTTTGCGTTAAAATAGCTTTTATCCCTGAAAAACAGGCTGTCGGAAGGACTATAGAGATAATCGGTTGCATCCCAATACATTTTATCTAAGTACCTGTAATACTTTTCATCATTCGTTATTTTTCCTAATCGAACCAGGACCGGTGGAGCCATAAAAAGGGCATCGCACCACCACCAATCTTCACGTCCTGATTTAGGATCTGAGATTAAGCTATCTATGGATGACTGTATTTTCACCAACATTTCTGTATTTTTTTACCATATAGACATCCAGATAGGCGTTTCCACAAGCTAAATCATCGGCGTTCCGATAACGAATTCCTCGATTCCAATTCCAACCTTTACCCCATTTTATCGTTTGGTCCAGATAAATTGCATTTTCTGTGGTTTTAAATGCATACATGGCACCTGAATAAAAGGTGGAACGAGCCCATTGATTCCAGTATTTCTCATTGCTTAGAATCGGATTGTTGATTTGCCATCGAAATACTTTTTCCATCAAGGGAACAATATTTTTTTCGGAGAATATGTTTTCATCTATTGACTGACTCTGTTCGTTTAGACTGTTTGCCTGAATTTGAGAAAAAACAGATTGGAACAAAACAAATGATAATATTAAAAAAGCACCAGTATCTTTTTTTATTTTCTTAAAATTCATAACACATATTTGACTTTTATTTAAAGCAAAAATAGGTCACTAAGCCGCAAGACCTGTTTCAATATTCGGCTTTTCTTTTATCCTTTTTTTATATTGGGCTCTTTTTAATCCTTTCGGTAAAAGAACAGATTTGAAAGACTGTTTAAGGTTCCGGTCTTTTAAAAGAATGCTGTCCTAAATCCATTTGTAAGATATATGTTCATAAACTATAGATTATGAATGATATATATTATGTATGATTGGTCTATGGACTATGGATTATGCCGGGAGACTGGGCCTATTTATACCTGAATGCATTTGTTGATTCGTTTTTTAACTTTCCATATGGGTTCGCTTACATCTCAGGTACTTATTCTGCGTTATCTTATATTCCGATCCCAGGTATTCTCCCATTTTAGGTCATTCGTACATCTTTCAATTTTACACAACTCCACATTTTATCTCTTTTGGTGAAATTGAAAAGCCATGGTGTTAACAATAGGGTAACCCATGGTTAACCCATATTGGCTGAAATCAGATATACTCTGATAGAGGAATAAGTATGAAAATGGGATTTATATGCCATCGGTTTTTAAGGGTCGATGTAAGAATAACTCCGTTGGGATGTCGAAAACCGGCAACTTCTGATGGGTATTCAATGTTTCGAATTTTGGAATTGATACGTTTATCCTGGAACAAAGTGGATCATTCATTTAGTGCACGTCTAAGAGAAAGGGGTTTTAGCTAAGCAACCTTTACCTGTCTATAATAACTCTCAAAACAACAGGGTCCTTTTAAAAAGGATAAGTGTGTTCAGGTAGGGAGGAGCCAATAATGTCCTGTTGATACATAGATAAATAAATAAAACACGAAAAGAGTACCGGTTAACGAGGATTCTCATTCCAGCCAATAGATTAACCAATAGATTAAAATGAATGAGTTGATCGAAGTCTTATCATTCATACTTAAATAAATGAAATACGTAGTCGAAATCCAGTACAAGATTCTTACGGTGAAAATCAGCCTTATCAGTAAGAATCCACGTTCCATTCTTTAACTCATTTTTTCTCGAGACGGAACGTTCCGATATTCACTTATTTTGAGGAATGAATAATACTTCGAAAGTTGTTTTTGAGCTTTTTGATAATTGAGTTTCGAATCCTACCAAAAAAGTACCGGGATTTAAGGCATCATACGCATTCGTTGATGTTGTCGACCATGTTTTCAAGACAATCTTAGCAGTCGACTTAATTTTAATCCGCAGCTTTTTACCATTTTTGGAAAGTTCTATCGTGTTGTCCGACGGATTTAATGTTGGTAGTGCTTCGGTCAATAGTGTCCAACGCACTTTTGTAGAAGCTGGTAATGTTTCAATTTCATCTTTGATGGACACATACGAATTATCAATCAGTGAAGCAGTTCTGATGGCTTTTTTTACTTGTCCGGCATACACTGATGTAATATCGGAAGTCGCAAACATACTTGCAGGGTTGTCCGACCAGGACTCTATTTTACACTTTCCGGTTACTTGTTGCAGGGAATCATTGAATGATAGCGTGTTGTGCGCCAGATTATTATATCTGAAGATCTTCCAACGCTGGGCATATTGTCCTCCGTTCCACACGTCGATACCCTTGGATTCGAGCGATTCATAATCCTGTTTTCCAAAATCACTCGCCCATCGCTCACCATTTGCTTCCATCACAAAACTCCCAACATCCATATGCCCGTGGCTGGCCGTGGGAGTGCCTGCTTTAAATCCCAGGTATATGGCGTTCTTATCCGTCCACGATGTCCGCATCAAACATACCGGATTGATCCCTTGCCCTATCCAGAATTTCGATAGGGGAGGAACTGATGCATCCTTGCTTAATCCTGACTGCCAGATAATAGCTGCAGGGAGTAGCCGGTCATATTTCAAATGCTGGCTATCAGTGCTTTTATTCACATTCCAGAGTAATCCTGAATCTTTTGTCTTATTGGCAAACCAGAAAATAGTAGAATTGGGTTCCGGAGGATTGTCTCCATCCGAATAATTAAATACGCCACCGGTGGGTCCCACCATGTTTACCGTATAAGAGGCTGATCGGATAAAACCGGGCATTGCACGTGCCGGAAACAATTCTTTCCCAAAAAACTTTTCGGCGGCACTTATTAACATCACGTTAAAGGAAGTCCCATAACTCCAGTAGTTAAATCCTTCGGGATACGTACCGTCAGGTTCATATTCCGACATGGAATTCAAAACAGACTTCAGCGAACGGTCAATTATTTTCTTTGATAACTCAGGTTCCCGATCACTCACAGCAATTGCGCCAAACATGATTCCGGCATTGCAGACCTGATTCCAGTTGTTCTTACCGGTGAGCCAGCTGTTGTATCTCGAATCCATGGAGGGTAAAATACCATGACTGATTATGGCTTTGCTGATCATATCACGCGACGACACCGATAAGTAATTGTAGGTCCAATCGTAGCCAATAGACACTGCCATGGTCATTTCTGCCACATCGAGGAAGTGGGAGGGATTCCAATCTGTAAATGAACAAACGGCCAGCATTTCATTTTCTGCCCGTTTAGCATATTTTTCATCGCCCGTTATCCGATAGGAATAGGAAAGATAAAACACGCGTCGGAGGCATTCGCGCGAAACATCCAGTAATCGTTTTCCAATCTTTACGTAATTTAGGCAGGGTAATGTCAACATTTTATCAGATTCTGAGATTACGATATCATGATAAGTTGTCATGGTCGGTGAGCTCTTCATCGTTTGCCTTATCAAAAGTTCATCACCCGACTTCAGTAAAAGTGACGGATGTACCAACAGAGCCGAATCATTTGTAAAATTCGACTGAGCTGATAAGTGAAAGGATATCAATAAAAGAATAACCGGAATATATTTTTTCATAATAAACTGTTGCCTAAGGAAACCAGTTGACAGGAAAGGAGATAAATTACATTATAAATCCGGATTATGGTCTCTTATACTCCGATTTATACCGGTTCCCAATCCAGGAGTCAAATTTAGCACCTTCAGTCGTAAGTTTCCAGCTATCAGTCCTGAAGGGAGATGCAGGCAAACCGAAACTGTTGAATAGATTACCATCCGGGTTGTTCGACCATGAATACCTCACCGCTACCGGATCAGATACCTTGTCATTTTCAAGCATCACTTGATTACCCGCCAGGGTTGCCTTGGCATAGTAAAAATGCTGATCATTCCCCGCAATCTCAAAGCCTTTCAGATATCCGTATAGATCTTTGACTATCAATGGACTTGCTGTTTTTTTAAATGTAACGATCATTTTTCCTGCCGATTTTGTTACCAATTCAACTTCAGAACAGGAATATATTGTTGGTTTATTGTACAAATTATTCAAGGCGATGAGAGAAATGCGCTTACCGACATCTTCTTTGTTCTTTGGATGTATGTTTGTTGAATCGCCCAGATCGATTGTTACTGCCATACCGGTGTTTGTTACACTCAATGATTTCGAAAATGATTCCCTCATTTCAGCCCAGGTTGCTTCCCCGCTTTGGGAGTTTTGATTGAACTTCTTATAGTTTGGCAGTTGCACAAAGTAAAACGGGAAATCACCTTGCTTAAACTGAGTTCGCCAATCTGCAATCATGATCGGCAGCAGATTCCTGTATTGAAAGGCGTAATTTTCATTATTTTCACCCTGATACCAAACAACACCTTTTATCGCGTACTTCTTGATGGGGTTAATCATAGCATTAAAGAGTATACTGGGTTGTACGTTGGGATTATTCAACCAAACCCTGATAACCGATGCCAGATTCATCTTCCACGACTGTTCGGCGAGCTGAATTTTATACCCATTCCTGCCTTCTATAAAATAGTCGTTCGCTCGAGACATAAATCCCCCTGCTTCCCAATAGTTGATAATTTTTATCGCCATTACATTTTTTCCCGCTACTAATTTTTGTGGATCAATTTCATATTGCATGACTCTATCCGTATTTATTTCGCGGTTAATCTTTTCTCCATTGATATAAATCTCATACTCGTCCTTGATTTTACCCAGACGAAGCGTGAGGCCTTTACTTGCCACCTGGCTGTCAATATCAACCGTTGTCCTAAACCACACGGTTCCATCAAACAAGGGCAAGATTGTTTTGTCAAAGTTTCCGGGGAATGGCACGGCAATCCATTTACTATCATCATAAGCCGGCGAACGCCATTGTGCATCATCGTTTTTGTAATTGTCGAATGATTTAATCCCTAACTGTTGTTTGTAATATGAAAATAAATTCCCCACATTTGCGTACCACTTCTCAAGTTGCGAATTCGTCAATTCCGATAACTGCACGTAATCAGGATGCTTCAATAAGGACGAATGACTCATCCAACCTTCAATATAAGTTCCACCCCACGATGAATTAATTATCCCGATTGGGACATTCAATTCTGTATGGAGTGATTTAGCAAAATAGTAGGCTACACCCGAAAATTCACCGGCGGTCTCAGGAGAACATATTTTCCATTCACTGGCCAACACATCTTCTGCCGGTTCTGCCGCTGTTTTTTCTTTTATCTTAAACTGACGGATAGCAGGATAGTTGGCCGTTGGGATTTCGTCATGAGCTTTTTGTGAACCATTTAAGGTAAATGCCATATTCGATTGCCCCGAGCAAAGCCATACTTCACCCAACAAAATGTCTTTTAAAACAAGGATATTCTTGCCTTTTACAGTCAATTCGTAAGGACCACCGGCTGGCATAGCATTTAATTTCACTTGCCACTTGCCGGTATTATCGGCTATTGTCGTTTGCTTTTGTTTGTTGAGCATTACCACCACTTTCTCTCCCCGATCTGCCCAACCCCATACGTTGATAGGCACATTTCGTTGCAAGACAGCATGATCGGTAAAAATCTTCGGCAATTGTACATTCGCAAATAACTCGAACTGAAAGACGAAAAGGATGAATAAAATGAGATGTTTTTTCATGATAGTGATCGTGTAAATTTTAAAGTTATTGAATAATGTTGAAAGTTTTTTATTTGAGTGTATAAACACTTATGTGTGCCGGATTAATATAGTCATGGATTCAGCAATATTAGACAAATGATTGTATTCTATTCACTGAGAAACATTTTAGATTCAATCAATTCAAGTAATAACAAAATCGTTGATAACAAATAAAGGCAGGTTTTTACACCTACCTTCATTAATTATGTCAAGTACATCAACTATGTCTGTTTGGCTTAATTTTTTACACAGCGTACTGACATTCCATCAGTTTTGCCGAAGTTGATTCTATTGATGCCAGACATATTGTAAAACAGGCTTCTAGTCCAGGCAGTTTCACTATTGCACTCATTAGAAGTCCACCAATAACCATACATTCCAAAATTTCTAAATTGACCGGTTGTGTTAATGCCACGGATGCCACATGGCAATGCAGAAAAACCGGAAATATTATTAATTAATAAATATTTACCGATATTACCTTCTACAGTACTAACGGCCCAGATAGTATCACTTGCTAATGATTTTGCAATTTTATTATCTTTTGTTGTTCCATCATAATTTAATCCGGCTGAAATCAGGTAATTTTCCAATGTCGACCAGTCTGCATCAGTTGCTACATGCCATCCTTTGGGGGCTAATTTCCCAGTATTTACAGCATGCCAATTATAAAGAACCTGACAGATATCATTTATGGTGTCATTAATGCAATAGGCTCCGTTAGTCGAATTTTTCCAAGCCGTACTATCTGCCAGATAACTGATAGAAGTAGCATCTTTGTATTTTGTTGTTTTAAGATTTTCTGCCATCCAAACCTGGTCTCCAATTTTCACCGTTTTATAGACATTTCCTACAACGTCGATCACTGTTCCCTCTGCTGTTGGATCAGGTAAATCATTATCGTTGTTTTTGCAACTGACTGAAATCATTAATATTAATACTAGAAACAATAATAAGCTGGTAATCTTTTTCATAATAATAAATTTAAAAATTGTAAATAGGAAGTATTATTTTATTAACCTGATCATTTTTAATTATCATAGAGCAAAAATACTATATAATGTCCCACAAAATGCATACTAATTTAACCGTTTATAATACTTTTCCTACAAAATAAAAGAATCCCTTTGTCGCTCTCCCCTTGCTGCCGCAAGATTATTTCGTTAGCATAACCAAATTACAGTCACATTTATCGAATATATTTTTAGCTCCGACATGGTCCTTCATCGCTGGCAAACTATTGTATCTTGTGGTCTTTGTTATTTTTCGCATAAAGACATTAAGCCATCCCGCCCAAACTTATAAAATAAACTCCTTCCTGAATATGGAATTAATAGATTTTATCCAATAATTCAGGATGTTCTTTTTCGATTTTAATAAGCAACTCTCCGAATAACGTATTGGCCCAGGCAAACCATGAACGGGTGAATACCGCAGGATTATCCTTGTTGAACGTTTCATGCATAAAACCTGTACCTGCATGGGTATATTTAAGCATTCGAAGGCACGATTCAATTTCACGTGTATCGTTGGTAGTCATGGCTCTCATGATAATCGCCATTGGCCAGATCATATCTTGTCCAACATGAGGACCGCCAATCCCTTCAGCTGCCTTTCCTTTGTAGAAATATGGATTATCTTCACTAAGCGCAAATTGACGGGTATTCCGGTAGATTTCATTGTCTTGTGCAACATAACCCAGATAGGGCAAGGACAGCAGTGACGGTACATTTGAATCATCCATCATCAGGTAATTACCATATCCATCTACTTCAAAAGCAAATATCTTTCCATAGTTAGGATGGTTTACAACGGCATATTTATGAATGGCTGCATCCACTTCGTCGGCTAATGAATTACATTCCGAAGCAAACGCAGGATCTTGTTTTAAAGTCAGTGACATTTCTGCTAATTGACGAAGTGAAACTACCGCAAATGCATTCGAAGGAACCAGGAATCCAAACGTTGTTGCATCGTCCGATGGACGGAAGGCGGAACAGATCATTCCGGTAGGTCTTATTGGGTTTCCATATCCTTTTCCGAACTGGGTATCCGAGGCATTCTCGGTTCTGCGCATAAAGCTGTAAGGTCCATGCCCTGTCTTGCGTTGTTGTTCTTTGAATGGTTTCACAATCACTTTCATGGCATCAAACCATTCATTGTCGAAGCATGCACGGTCGCCCGTAAGTTTCCAGTAATGGAATCCCAGTCTGATCACATAACAAAGCCCGTCAACTTCCCACTTGCGCTCATGTAATTCCGAACGCATGTTGGTATTATCGGACATAAACTCGCCACCTTCTTTTCCAAAATTAAAGGCATTGGCATAGGGGTCAATCAATACCGACGCTGCCTGGCGATGGATGACTCCGGCAATTAATTGCTGCAAGTCAGGGTCTTGTTTCATATAGGGCATATAAGGCCATACCTGTGCCGAACAGTCACGCAGCCACATGGCGTAAATATCACCGGTGATGACAAATGTGCTTGGTTTGCCATCCTTTATGGAGAATGTGACAGTACGATCGAGTGTATTCGGGTAACAATTGCCAAACATCCAGGCCAACTCAGGATCTTTAATGGTCTTTTGCATGTGAGCAATCACTTTCTCAATGGGCGGACTACTAAAATTACGTTTTGACTCTTCTACCCTTACTCTCGGGAAATTCAACGCAGAGGCGGCCGGAATTAAAATCAGTATCATCAACAACATGAAGGCTAATCTCGTCAAAATAGTTCCTTTGTTTTTCATTCTTTAAATTAGTTTTTTCATTTCCACAAACTCTTTCCCATTATACTTATAGGGTTGCAAGGGAAGATGATTCACCTTCCGCCCACGGCAGCCCGCTTGGGTAATACTGTGTGCGCTGCACCACTTTGCCCGGGGTTACGAAATTATTGGCTACAAACACGGTATACGGTGCCAGCCATACCTCCCTTGTATTCCCCAGGTGGTCGGCCTGAAGTAATTGAAATTGGTGGAATAATACGTGCTGTTAAACGTATCGGTATAACCTTCCGGATTATGCGCCCGCCATAGGTTATAGCCTTTAGTAAGTTGCCCGTACAGCATATAATAGCTAGCATTATATTCCATGTTTCCCACATAGTCGGTACCTGACTTTGTCATCAGGCTACGGTTATATACATAATTATAGACAGAACCCGTATCAATTGGTGTTGTAAGTTGAGTCTTCTTGGTAAAATACTCGGTATACAGCTTGCGCCCGTCCGCGGCATAACGGTTCAGTATCTGGTTACCGTATTTAAACTGAATAGTATCCGGCAAATTTAATACATTATATCGGATTGTCACAATATCACGGTCCAAATCTCTGATCATGTTGCCGTTTTTATCGTAACTCATTTCGTTGGAGGTATTGGCTTTGTCGTTATACTCTTTAGTGTCGTACAAGCCTTGAGAACCTGATACATCTGCTATCGATTTTACCTGATTGCCCGTAAACTTCATAGTCAAATTATCGATATACGTGCTACCGCTCAGACGAACAAGTGTCTTAATATTACCCTGTTTGTCGTATCCAAAGCTTTCCACATTCGAGGCGGAGCATGGATAGCCTTCCGGGCTGATCTGTAAAACCATTCCTAAGTTCAGCCGGTTTAGCTCATCGTATTGGTAGTTATAATACCTGGAGGCGCCGTTGTTATTGCAGGAGGCACTCGAGATATTACCGTTAAAACAAAGCGTTGTAGCCATATTACCGCGTATATCATAACCCAGGTTCTCAGCAAAGGTGCCGCTTTTAATCTGAGTAGTCCAGTTGCGGATATTGTATTGATAGCTTATGGTATCAGCCCCACCATGTCGGTAAGTATACTGCAACCGCCCCAACTCATCATAGGTGTTGTTGGTAAGAATAACCTGATCATTAAAAATTTTATAG
>CAIYOZ010000243.1 GCA_903927945.1 uncultured Bacteroidales bacterium
AACCTTATTTACCTTATTTATAAATAAAAAATCTAGATGCTTCTATTCAATATTAATTCCAGGTCGATATATCATTTCTGAAGTTCTATTTTTTCAATATCCCTTAGTTTTATAGGCTTGATGCTTAGCCCTAGAATACGCGAAGATGCCCCGTTGATGGTGCTGTCCTGTATGAGTAAGGTATCAAAGTAAAATGTGTTCCTTTTTCCATCCTTCCTGGTAATCCTTACGCCGGTGTGGTTTGATACTTTGACAATCTGTTCCTGTTCATTCTTATCCAAACATTTTATTTCTCGTAAGTTATTGCCGGTGGTAGAAATAGGAATAAAAAATGGATATACTAAAAGCACATTTACTTTCATTTCTTTTCGCGTATTTACAAACTGCGTCAACAAGCTTTGAGTCGTTAAATGGTAAGTTGCACAGCTACTCAACAAAAGCAAACTAAAAACCACAAGGCATGTTCTCACAATATACTTCTTCATATCTTCCGTTTAGAGGGTGTACGAGTGTTAAATCCTTGCAAAGATAACCGTTTAATTTTTAATAATTGATGTTTATATTAAATATTTTACATACAATCAACCAGCTAATTTGCACTTAATTTTGTGTCAACTATGCGGAAACCCTATTACCTTTGCACATTATGTCAAAAGGAAGAAATTAATGAAGAGCAAAGAGCAAAAGGCAGTAATACAAACCAGTGAAATAGATCATTGTATTTCGATATTGGAACATTTACTTGAAAACGGGGATCAACTGATTCATTTGCCCGAAGAGCAACGTATCAAACTTATGAAGGTTGCCGGTCAGATTACCCGTCCCGATAGGGCTGAAATAAAGAAAAGAAACAAAGGTATTAAGCTTGCCAAAAGGGAAGAACTCACTGAAATTAATCGTAGTACCCGTGCCAAATCAAGTATCCGAAGTGCCCGTACTGCCAGTGTGTTCGAAGCACCCCTGCAAATTTCATTGCCTGAATCTGAATCCACCCAAGCCAAACATTTTCTGACTTCCGAGCGCAATTGCTACGTCTGCAAAAAGAAATATACCGAGATCCATCATTTCTATGACTCCATGTGTACCGAATGTGGCGATCTGAATTATGCCAAACGCTTTCAATACTGTGATATGACTGGACAAGTAGCCCTGATTACAGGTTCGAGGCTGAAGATAGGCTACCATGCCACCTTGATGATGTTGCGCTCCGGTGCCTCTGTGATTGCCACCACCCGTTTTCCTGCCGATTCTGCCATCCGGTTTGCCAAAGAAAAGGATTTTTCCGACTGGAGCCACCGCTTGCATATCTATGGGCTTGACCTCAGGCATATTCCAAGCGTGGAGCTGTTTGCCACCTATGTGGAGAACAAATACGAACGGCTTGATATCCTGATCAACAATGCCGCCCAAACCGTCAGAAGACCTGCTACCTTTTATGCCCACTTAATGGCGGTCGAATCGCTTCCTTTTCATGAACATTCAGCCGATGTACAACAGTTACTGCAGCATCATCAGCAATGTATCACCGAAATCGAATCCTTTACTGCCTCAGGTGCCGATACCGATAAACCGATGACAGTCCGTTGGAATGTACGGACTCCGGGGATTGGCATTAAGTCCTCGGCACAGCTTTCACAGATCCCCTACAGTTTCGATAATTCGAATGAAGCAGTGGAGCTCTTCCCCGAAGGACAACTGGATGTCGATCTTCAGCAGGTTGATTTACGAAAGACTAATAGCTGGCGTTTAAAGTTAGGGCAGATAGAACCCGTAGAAATGATGGAAGTGCAGCTGGTGAACTCCATTGCACCCTTTGTGCTTTGTAACCGCTTAACGGCCCTGATGCGCAAGGATTACACCGGGA
>CAIYOZ010000244.1 GCA_903927945.1 uncultured Bacteroidales bacterium
AATACAGGAAAGAATGGTTAAGAAAAGGAGGGAAATGGTTTATCAAAAAAAACCGACCAGAGAATTGGGATATTGATGAACAAATGAGAGATATTCCCGAGGATTTTAGATAATGCTAAAATAGTTAATGTCTCGTATTTTGCATTAGTTTGAACAAACCTCTATAAACAGAACCGCCCCCTAGGCTCCCGCACGATTGTAAGTAAACATAATATTTACAAGGAATGAATACAAAGATATATTACTTGATAGTTTGCGATATTAGAAAGGGATGGAAATATATGTCGGTAATGTATCAGATTTGGTGTAATCAAAATGAACACTTGTAAATCAATATAAAATGGTGGGTATATGCTTGCCATTTTCTATTTTGGGGCATTAAACGAATTAAAAAGAGCCACTATGAATCAAAATAATCATTCATGCTCCATATTTGACGTTAGCCATTTTTGTCCGGTATGTAAACCTTGTGAAGAGTGTAATAAGTGACCTTAAAAATTTGAACGTTTTGAGATGCGTATTGTTGTAGAAAATACATTTTACTCTGAAAAGAAAAAGAGTATGAAATGGAAAATGGTTTTGCTCTCAATTAGCCTTCACAAGGGTTAATTACTCACTATCTTACGGTTGTTTTTTACTGCAAGATAAAGAACAGTCATAACCAGGTTGGCTTCAAGCTTAGTGGTATGGACTGTTTCAAACTACTACACAACTCAATTTTACAATTCAACGAAAGGAAAACAATTTATGTCAGCAGAAGATGAAGTTCGCAATGCGTCCAAACAATTTTATGCCGCATTGAATAAAATGACAAATGGGGATGCCCAATCTTTGACCGATATTTGGTCGCACAATTCGGCAGTGACTACCCAGCACCCTATTGGAGGGCGGCAGGTAGGATGGAAAGACGTTTGGGATGCATGGGATCAAACCGCCCATGTAGCGTCGGAAGGTCAGGTCAGACTACAGGATCAGTTCATCCGGGTAATCGGGGATGTGGCTTATGAAATTGGACTGGAGGACGCCGGTTTCAGGATTGCAGGGAAAAAGGTCACTGACAGGCTTCGTGTGACGAATATCTATCAGAAAGAAGATGGAAAGTGGAAGATTATCCATCATCATACCGATATCTCCCCTGAAATGGTGCAAATTATTAATGAGTTACAAAAGCATGAGGTACATTGAAATGAAGCCTGATGTAGAAACAGAAAAGGCACATGAGAATTGTGTTTTTTTTGTTTCTAAGCAATTTATATAAATAATTAAAGTGCACAGTGAATGCTTCGAACCAATTGGCTGTCAGCCTATAAAACAAAATATCAGGGTTCTTTCTTTTTATGAGTTTTTCGCAATTGATTTTCGAATGGTATCTTCCACACCGGTCCATTCGATACCCGTGTACCGGTCGTTATCCAGATGAACCGGTAATGTGGGTCCCAGGGCCATGCAGTACGCATATTGCATTCCCACCCACATAGGCATTATTTTATCCTTTTCAGGACGGAAGAGCCTGAGGAGAGCAATTATGACACGAAGCATATTGACAGACATCAATCGTTTTAATTCAAAATCAATCCCGGAAACTTGTTTGACGACTTGTTGAATTTTCCCCGGAGAAAGCCTTTTTCCGGCTATGTACAGGCTTTGGGGGGTATGATTGGGATCCAACGCGACAGCTGCTGTGTATTCGGCTGTATTTTCCCAGGTAGTGAACTCCATCATGGTGGTGGGAGAACCGAAATACGTGACTCTTCGTTTGGAGTAATCGAGCAACATACGGCCACTACTCAACAGTTCGGTAAAGGCACCCTGATAAATGGAAGTGAATTCGATGTCCGATTTCGATTGCTGAATCAGACGATCAGCTGCCTGATGAAACTGAAGCCTTAAATCGAAGTTGCGATTAGCACCTTCGGGCAACTTCGTGAAGTCAATAGAAAAATCGGAAGGAATGAACCGATGAACATTGGAAACAATAGCGACTTTGAGTAGTCGCAACTGAACCCCCACAATGACCTCTTCAAGCCCTTGTAGCGCAGAGACAACACAGTAGGCACCGGTCATTACCCGATTTAGATCATCGTCGTTGTCATAATCAACGGGTTCGATTGTCAATTGTTGTTGAATACCCCGATCGGGTGATTCATCGGGCGTCGCTGAAACTGAGTTTGCGCTACCCTTACGAATAAGTCCACGGACCAATACCTGACGCCCTTCGCTACGTGCACGTACTAATATCGAATCACATACCAGCTTTCCCAAATGACCTTGCGCACCGGCTACGACTATGATGAGGGGAGCGTTAACAGTCGATGATTTCAAATTTGTCATACTTTCCATATTGA
>CAIYOZ010000245.1 GCA_903927945.1 uncultured Bacteroidales bacterium
AATCAACAGCTGCCCGTGAAACGTATACTTTTGCAATATAAGCTGCAACCTTTTTATGTTCAGGATGTTCCTGATATACATCAACATCTTCAAAGCTATCAAATTCAGTATATAAAGCGATGTCGTAATTTGTTTTTGGTACATTCGGGATATTTATACCCACCTCTATTTTCTTAATTTCCGGAATAAAATGTTTCAAATTTTCCAGGGATTCCTTTATAATCTGGGCATTTTCTACTTTCGATTTTCCCTCAGCGTTTTCGGATAAACCGAAAAAAACAATGTGTTTGATCATATTCTTTGTTTTTTATTTACAAATGACTTTATAACTTTTTGTATTCACCTTTAAAAAATAAATACCTTTTCTGGCAGGTATGAAGAAACGACCCTGAGTCAAATCTCCGTTTAAGAGTAATTGCCCTGTCAAGGCATACAACTTGATTTTATTCGTTCCACTATTAATAGTCACATATATTCCATCTGAGGTGGCGCTGAAACTCACATTCTCATTTGCAACAACAGGAGCGCTATTCCCCGTTGAAGCTTCATTATCCCCTTTGACCCATCCATTTTGAACGGATCCTTCAATTCGAATGACTGCATTTTGGTTTGATGAACGTGTGTCTCCTTTTTGATTGTTTTGAGCAATAAGTCCTGCTCCTAAAATGATCAAAAATAAAAAGGTAATAATTCTTTTCATCAGCATATTATTAAAAAATTCAACATATTTAGTTTTTAAGTTTCATTCCTCATTCTTTCGGGATAATCCACTGTATAATGTAATCCCCGACTTTCTTTTCGTAACAGGGCTTGTTTTATGATTAAATAGGCAACACTGATCACGTTACGAAGTTCACATATTTCTCTTGAAACAACAGATTTTTCAAACAAGTGTTCAGTTTCACGATAAAGTATTTCCAGACGGTTCATAGCTCTTACTAAGCGCAAATTTGACCGTACAATTCCTACATAGGTACTCATTATTTGTTCAACTTCCCGGAAACTCTGGGTGATTAAGACCATTTCCTCCGGAAGTGAAGTACCTTCATCGTTCCAATCGGGGATTGATTCATTGATTTTCAAATCCTTGATTAACTTGCTTGCATCTTTAACTGCAGCATCGGCATACACAATAGCCTCGATCAGTGAATTTGATGCAAGCCTGTTTGCACCGTGTAAACCGGTGCATGAACATTCACCGGCGGCATATAATCGATTAATTGACGACCGACCATTCATATCAACAACTATGCCACCACACAGGTAATGCTGGCAGGGTGATACCGGAATATAGTCTTTGGTGATATCAATTCCCTCTTCCAGACACTTTTTATAAATATTGGGGAAATGTGCTTTGGTTTCTTCGGCATCTTTAAAAGTTACATCCAGATACTCAAAATCATGACCCTTCATTTTCATTTCGTTATCGATGGCACGTGCAGTAATGTCACGGGGTGCCAGTGAACCACGATCATCATATTTATGCATAAATTCCTTTCCATCCTGTGTCCTGAGCACTGCACCGTAACCACGTATTGCTTCTGATATCAAAAAGGTTGGTCTTTCGCCCGGTTTATAAAGCGCTGTCGGGTGGAATTGAACAAACTCCATATCCTTTATTAGCCCACGTGCCCTATGCACCATGGCTATGCCATCACCGGTAGCGATTTCAGGATTGGTAGTCGTGGAGTAAACGCTTCCGATGCCTCCTGTTGCCAATAGGGTCACTTTGGAAAGAAAAGTGTGAATGTTATTTGATTGCTGATTCAATACATAAGCCCCGTAACATTCAATGTTAGGGGTGTGATGGGTCACAATCTGGCCTAAATGATGCTGTGTGAGGATTTCAATGGCAAAATAATGTTCGAAGACTTCTATTTCGGAATGTTCCTTCACTTGCCGGATTAAACTTTCCTGAATTTCATAACCGGTATTGTCTTTGTGGTGTAAGATACGATGCTCCGAATGTCCGCCTTCCCTATGTAAATCAAATAATCCATTATCGTCTTTGTCGAAGTTCACCCCCCAATTGAGTAACTCTTCAATTTGTGAAGGAGCTTCGTAGATCACTTTCTTTACGGCTCCCAGGTTGCAATGACCATCTCCTGAAATAAGGGTATCTTCGACATGTTTTTCGAAATTATCCGGCTCATACATCACTGAGGCAATGCCTCCCTGAGCAAAGGATGTGTTCGATTCATCCAATGTAGTCTTGCATAGTAATGCTACTTTCCCATATTGAGCGGCTTTTAAAGCAAAACTAATTCCTGCGATCCCGCTTCCAATAACTAAAAAATCAAATTTACGTGTCATTCTTTGATTATGAATGATTTAATGAGAGAAAAATTCTTTATTTAAAGTGAAACAAATTCATTATAAATTAGTTGTAAATAAGCTATAATATAAACTGTAGCTCTAAATTTATAATGATTAGATGTTTTTAATATAGACTCTTCTTGTCTTATGATTTACATTTTCAAAACTGCCCCATTGTGACGACATGCGTGTATTGCTTTCTAATTCAGGGTTTGATTCTGCAAATTTATAACCGTTCTTTGCAAAACGAGGCATCAGTTCGGCAAACATAATCGAGTTGACGCCTTTGTTTTGATAATCAGGATGTACCGCCATCAAATATAAATCAACCAGATCATTCTTTTTTAATGCTCTTAACATGTAGTACCAACCGAATGGGAAGAGATGACCTTTTGCTTTTTGCAATGCTTTCGTGAAACTTGGCATGGCAATACCCAACGCCACTACTTCATCTTTTTCATCCACTATGATACTGACTGTATCAATCCGAAAGAAACTGAAATATAACTGTATATAAAAATTCTTTTGTTTCTCGTTCAGCTTGGTAAAACCATATAAATGCTGGTAACTAAGATTAAGCAAATCAAAGATCTTTTCGGCATAATTATCCACCACTTGTTTCCGTGATTTGAATTGTAAAGCCGTCAATTTGTATTTTTGTTTGACGATTTCCGCAATTCGAAAATACTTTTCAGGAAATTCTTCAGGAATGGTAATTAAATACTCCCGCCAATCACTGTCTTTTACAAATCCATATTGTTCAATGTGCCTCGAATAATAGGGATAGTTGTATATGGCTGCCAATGTTCCAGGCTTATCAAAACCGTCTATGAGTGTGCCTTCATGATCAAAATCAGTGAATCCAAGCGGACCATGAATGGATGTCATTCCGTTGGCTTTTGACCAGGAAATAGCGGTATCAAACAATGCCTTACTAACTTCATCGTCATCAATGAAATCAACCCACCCAAACCGGGCATATTTCTGATCCCATGTTGTATTGGCCACAGGATTGATGATGGCCGCAATTCTGCCCACAATTTTATCATTTTTATAGGCTAAAAAATAACCTGCTTCACAAAAATCCAACGCAGGGTTTTTTCCTTTGGTTAAATTGAGTAAATCATCCATTAATAAAGGGGGAGCCGCAAACTTACAATCTTTATAAAGATTAATCCCAAACCAGATAAACTTTTTTAATTCTTTTTTAGAAGTGACCTCCCGAATGATTACGGACATATAGCTATTTATTTAAATGGATATTCAAAAAAACATGCAAAATAACGCAAAATACTTTCAACTGCTAATATTTAGAAACTGTTTTCCATTCACTGGAAATAAATATATTTGAACCTCAGAAACTGCATTTGAATCAGTCTTTCACATTCCCTGTCCTCTTTAATACACCCCAACTGACAAGTTCTCCCTTGATGGCCTTTATATATGCTTTGAATAAGACAAAAAACAATAATTGCCGGTAAATAAACCGTTGTACAAACAGGTACATTGCTTTCTTAAGCGTGAACTTTTGATGGTCGTAATGATATGCTAGAGAAGCTATCAGACAATCAATCAAATAATACAACATGTAGAAGAAAACATATTGTGCTGAATCGTGTGTAAACAATCCCACAATAAAAAGGATATCTACCAATGGTGAGAATATCGGGATAATAAAGTTGAATATAAGTAAGTTTGGAAGCGCCACCCAACCTATATTTGCCTTTTTGAAGCTAAACAATAAATCACGATGTTTCCAGAAGCTTTGCATCATACCAAACGTCCATCGAGAACGTTGTTTTAAAAACATAGTCAGTGTTTCAGGTGCTTCGGTTAAAGCTAACGCCTCATTACAGGTTCTGATCACATATCCGCTACGCAGCATTCTCAATGTGAGATCACAATCTTCAGCTAATGTGTCGGTCGTAAATCCTTCGATGGCAGTCATGGCAGTTTTCCGGAATGCGCCGATTGCTCCTGGTACAACCAAAATTGCATTTACGGCATCATAGGCTCGACGATCGAAATTCTGACTGGTCGTATATTCAATCGATTGCCAATTAGTAAGCATATTCAATGTGTTACCCACCCGGACATTTCCAGCCACAGCGCCTACTTTGGCATCTGAAAATAAAGGAATCATTTTAGAAATTGCATCAACCGGTAAAATGGTATCAGCATCGATACAAACCAATATTTCTCCCGTGGCCTGTTCGATACCAAAATTTAATGCAGCTGCTTTTCCACCGTTTGGCTTTGTAAGTACCTTTACCTTATCATTATTATCGAAGGTCGATTTGATTTTTGTATACGTAAGATCCAACGAACCATCGTCTACAAATATAATTTCTATTTCAGGATAACTCGATTTTAGTAAATAATCAACTGTTCTTATGGCATTAACCTCTTCGTTAAATGCAGGAACAATAATACTGACCTTTGGTATATATTTTATTTGTTTTCCAGTATTTCTCTTTTCCCGTCTTTGTTGAAAAATGGATAAAACCCCGATACTCAACAACCGTGAAATAATCAGAAATATAGCAACAATAAAGAATCCATCCAGGAAATGCTCCCATAGGAAGGTTAAGGTGAAGAATATCAAGTCAAGTGAATCGGTAAACCTGAACTGGTTTTTAACCGGAGGCATCACCTGATCCCTGGTCTTACCCATTAAGGCCGATACTGTCACAAATTCATAGCCTTGTTTTCTATAGTAATCGATCAACCGGGGTAATGCGATGACTGTTTCCGAACGGTCGCCTCCCGCATCGTGCATCAATATGATATTCCCATCATGCTGACGGGCAATTGCTCTGGTGAGTATTGAATCAGCCGAAACATCTTCTTCCCAATCATTTGTGTCAATATAGGAGGTTACACTGATGAATCCTTCATCATGTGCCACAGCCAGTGACTTGATCTGTGAGAGCGTGGTTGGCTCTGCATCCGTGATATATGGTGGCCTGAATAAAAGAGTGGAATATCCCAGGATACTTTCCATCAATAACCTGGTGGAACGGAGTTCAATCCTTTCACGGTTATCTGATGTTAACTCCAGATTAGGATGAGTGAATGTATGATTTCCGATCTCATGTCCTTCCTTGTACTCTCTTCTGATAAGTGGAATGTTATTTTGAATGTTACTTCCCGTTACAAAGAACGTGGCTGGACATTTTTTTTCTTTGAGTATGTCCAGAATTTTAGGAGTATAGTCACTGTTCGGGCCGTCATCGAAAGTGATGGCGATTTTTTTAGAATTCCCTGCACCAAACCGTTTTAAAACATAAGCGCTTGGAAGTGACTGATAATGTTCATCAGTGATGAGTTGGTCGCTTTTATTAAATTCAATTTTTGTATTTCCATGATCCGGTTCATCAATCATCTCCAGAATTTCACCTTTCCCTTCATAATTTACCGACATAATAGAAGGGATGTATTCTAATTTCTTGTAATTGAAAGGTTTCATCTTCAAGAAATTCTCATCCAGGTCCTGGGAATAGAAATTCCAGATCCTATCGTCTTCCGATCCCAGGTACCACAATGAAACGCCTGCTGCATTATAATCCTGTGCGGTTCTCAACAAGTTGAAAGTTCCGGTGGCATCATTACAATGAGCTTCATGCTCATTCCCATTGTCATCATAATAGTAAAGAGTCAGATCTGATTGACCAAAATTAAAATAGACGGGTTCGTTTCGCTCATTAGCAGTAGAAATAAGCCCCTGATAGGTAATTTTGGTTCCTTGTTTCCCCTTTTCCCAGTCGAATCCATAGGAGGCAAGACACAATATGACTTTGTCTGATTCAACCTCTTTCATGGCTGCATCAATGGAGTTTTCCACAAAGTTCAACGAGGAAATACTGCCCGGAGGATCGTCCGGTGAATGCTCATTATATGCCATCAGGAATATAAAATCGTAGTATTGCGAAATATCTTTATAGGTTATTCCTTCATCTGTCGGATTTAAATCGATAGTGGTAATATATCCTTCCGCATGCAATGTTGTCGATAGTTCCTTCGAGAATTGAAGGAGATAGGGGTGTGCTGCTCTGGGAAGATTTTCCAGGTCAATATTAATACCTTGAAAATCATTCTTATCCAATAAGTTCCGTATACGAGAAATCAAGACCTTCCGCGATTTGGGGTTTTTGAGCATGATCATCGTACTGTCTCCATTCCAACGTTTGTTGAAATAGTTACTTAACATGGGAACAACTGCTACTTTATGATTCTGAATGAAATCGAGTGTCTCATTTTGAATTTTGACATCCAGATTTCCTTTGGTGTCTTTTTGGAAAATCCATTCCGGCAAAATCATATTCAGCTGACTGATATTCTTATGCAGTGAGATCGATGAATTCGGATCCCAATTTACATAGAATCCTGCCCGTACAGGCAAAAATTTAGCTGCTTCAGGACTGTGGGCATACTTTATGTGTGATCGGTTCTTACGAACCCTGTTTTGCCTTTTCCGATACCGTTCCAGATGTTTTGCAAACGCAATTTGTTCTGCACTTGAAATGATAGCTTTCGATTTATCAATATTGATATCCGGTAATCTTTTTGCATTATATGTGAGGACTTTCAAGTCATAATCCCGTTTGTTTAATAAGGAAATGGTCACTGAGGCCGTAATGACTAAAAGAAAAACTACCAAAATTCGTACTAACCAAATAAAACTCTTCCAGCGAGTTGATGAATTAGTCTGGAATATTTGCTTTTGCATATAGTGATAAATTTTTGTCTATTAAGAAATGAAATATAAAAATAATATTTAAATATTGATTTGCCTCACAATATGGCATAAAATTTATTTTCTTTCCAAAAGTACTACGTTTTCAACATGATGCGTATGTGGGAACATGTCCACTGGCTGAATAGCAGTAACCCCGTAATAATTGTCGAGTAAATACAAATCCCGTGCCTGAGTGGCAGGATTGCAACTAACATACACAATTCGTTTAGGTTCAGCAATCAGGATCGCATTGATCACATCTTCATGCATCCCCGCACGTGGTGGGTCGGTAATAATTACGTCCGGTTTGCCGTGTTTCTCAATAAATGAAACGTTTAAAATATCTTTCATATCACCCGCATAAAACAAGGTGTTATCAATGTTATTTAATTTCGAATTAATCAAGGCGTCTTCGATTGCCTCAGGTACATATTCTATGCCAATCACTTGTCTTGCCTGATGAGCTACAAAGTTGGCAATTGTCCCGGTGCCTGTGTAAAGGTCATAAACTAATTCGTTGCCCGTAAGTTGAGCGAAATTACGGGTAACTTTATAAAGTTCGTAGGCTTGTTCCGAATTCGTTTGATAGAAGGATTTGGGTCCTATTTTAAATTTCAAACCTTCCATCTCTTCATAAATACATTCATTCCCTTTGAATACCAGTACTTCCTGATCGGTGATAGTGTCGTTGGCCTTTGAATTAATGATATACAGCAGGGAGGTTATTTCAGGGAAAGAGTCAGCAAGGTGTTGCAATAATGCTTCCTGTGCTTCCTTGTCTTCGTGGAAAAACACCATGATTACCATCAATTGTCCGGTAGAAGTGGTTCGTATCATCATGGTACGCAGGAACCCTTCCTGATTCCTCAGATCGAAAAAGGTCAGTTCCTTTTCAAGGGCATATCGCCTGATCTCATTTCTGATTTTATTCGAGATATCATCCTGCAACCAGCATTTATCTATATCCAGCACTTTATCAAATTGTCCCGGAATATGAAACCCTACAGCATTCATCGTGTCGAATTCTTTGCCTTCAGCCATTTCCTCATATGTTCTCCAGCGTTTGTTCGAAAACGTGAATTCAAGCTTGTTCCGGTAGAATTCAGTTTTAACCGATCCTATAATCGGGGAGATCTCGGGTAATTCTATCTTCCCGATACGTGTCAGATTATCAACAACTTGTTTTTGCTTGTATTTTATTTGTTCAGAGTAGGGCAGTATCTGCCATTTGCAGCCCCCACAGATTCCGAAATGCTCACATACCGCTTCTGTTCTTTGGGCTGAATAGGTGTGGAAGTGTATGGCCCGAGCTTCCATGAAGTGGCTCTTCTTTCGTGTGACCTGTAAATCAACTACATCGCCCGGTACCACAAAGGGTATAAATACCACGATGTCATTTACTTTTGCTATTGCTTTTCCTTCTGCTGCAAGATCGGTAATGGTGATGTTTTCGAGGATGGGAAGTGGTTTTTTTATTTTGGCCATGAGGGATAATAATTGCTCTATCGTTGATTTTAGAGGTACAAAAGTACAACTTTTTTTTGATACATTCTAAACTGGTCTATTCCTTCTGATTTGCTTAATTTCGGGTGATAAATTTTAATTTATCAGGCTTTGATAGCTACTGAAGAAGGCGAATGTCGTATCCGCCTTCTTCATTTTTAATAAGTTGTATTTTTTTATCAGGTAACGGGGTTCATCCGTTCGAAGGCTTTTTGTAATCCCTCAGGGCCTGAATGAAGCATTCCTTCACTAAATCCGTAGCTAATTTCGGTTTTTAGATCTTTTAATTGATCAAATACTGCGTGCATAAACTCTTCAACAGGGGTTGCATAATCATGTTTCCCCACTCCGCCAAGATCCGTGTTCAAAGCAGGTGGAATGATTTCGATAACTTCGATGTTTCGCGGTTTTAATACATGACGCAATGAAAGCGTAAACGAATGTATGAAAGCCTTTGAAGCACAGTATACCGGCATTCTTGACATGGGTGCAAAAGCAAGGCCCGAAGAAACATTCATAATGGTAGTCAAAGATCCCATATTCCCAAAAAGGGAAGTTAGATGCATTGGTGCCTCAATGTTTATGGCAAGTTCCTCTTTGGCCTGTTGATAAAAATCAGAGTCTGTAATGGATAGGTCCTGTTGAATGCCCGCATTATTTATCAAAACATTCAAATCGGGGTGCTCGGTGGAAATCAATTGGTAGAGTCTTTCTCTTTCTTCGGCTTTTGATAAATCACAAACATAGGTAATGACTGTTGGATAGTTAGCTGTAACTGCCTTGAGTGCCGATTCCCTCCGTCCGCAAATCAAAACGATGTTATCCTCTTTAATAAATCTTTCCGTTAATCCAAGACCAATGCCAGTAGCACCGCCTGTAATGAAAATCTTGTTGTTCGAAAGTTTCATTTCTATGATCGATTAAAGATTGAGTGAGTTAACTAAAGAAACAATAAGAATCCGTTGATGAAATAAACCAATCCCACAGCACCCACTCCAATTCCAATCAGCCAGAGATACCTTCGTTTTATTAAGGCTGCTATGGAAGATATTAGGATGGATATCTGAAGGAATATCACCGCCAGTCCAAAGGCTTGCGAATGTTTCTGGGCCTCATCGCGTAACGTTTCAAACTGTTCGGCATCCTTTTTTATATCACCCTTTTCCTTGTCGTATCTTTTGATGGATTTTTCATAATCCGAAATCTTTTTCTGATAAGCTAACTTTACTGAGGCCTCTTCCTTTTTCATCCGCTGTGTATCCAGTTCAAGCACATCCTTTTGTGTCTCATAAATGTATAATTTAAGGCTCTTGCTCTGAAAATAAGCCCATTTATTGGAAGCCTGTTCCTGACTTAACATGGATCTGGTGGAATATCCTCCGCCTTTAAAGGTGGATAACGTCGCTGCCACTGCAAATATAATGGTGGTTAAAGCCAGATAATTCAGCCACGGTTCTTTTTTTTCTTCTGCCATTGATAATTGTTTTAGTTTGCAAAAATAATACTTATTGAGGTTAGTAAAGATTCTATATATTCTTAAAAAAGCTTATAGTAGTTGAAAGTGATTAAGTATCTTATTAACCCCAACCAACTAAATCAACCCTATCAACTTAATTAACTCAATCAACTCAATTAACTCAATCAACTCAATCAACTCAATCAACCGATTAACCAATCAACCAATCAACCAATTAACCAATCAACTAATTAACCAATCAACTAAAATATCAATGAAATTTCTCCCCTTTCTGCATCATGCCAAGTATTTCCTTCATGCGCTTTTCACGCATGACCGCTGTCTTGGCTGTTTGAAACCTCCAGCCAATGGTATATTTATTTGTCTTGTTTAATGATCCGAAAAACTCCAATGCCTTTTTGTCCTTTGATAACTCCTGAAGGAAATCCTCCGGTATTTCCATCTTGCCCGGTGAATCATAGGCTTTTTCCCAACGGCCATCTTTTATTGCATTTTCAACCTCTTTTATTCCCGAAGGTCTCATTTTGCCCTCCTTCTCAAGCCTGGATACATGATCTATGTTTCGCTTCGACCACATACTTTTTCTTCTCCGGGGGGTAAACTTTCGGATATAAGACTTTTCATCCAGTTTATTTACCTGTCCATCGATCCATCCATAACACAATGCCCCGTCAAGGGCCTCGTCATATGTAATTGTTGTTATCCCGGTTTCCTTCTTGAAGAACCTTACCCAAATACCACTCAGAAGTTCATAGTTCTGGCTAAGCCACAACTCCCATTCTCTCGCTGATTCGAATGAAAGAACTTGCAAATCATTTTTTTTTGATTTACCAATCTCTTTTTCCGGGGAAGTGTTATGAGGTACAACAGTCATTTAAATACCAGGAATAATAAGTGGTGAGTGTAAAAAATGTAGTACCAATAACGCAATAACCAATTAACTAATCAACCAATAAACTTAATTAACCAATCAACCAATTCAAAACGTGAATTCTTCGATCTCAGGGGTTAATGAATTGTAGTCCGAATAACGAATCCAGGTAGGTTCTACATAGAAATAAGCAATATCCTCCAGGGTGTCTTTGCGGTCTTGCCCTTCAGGAAACGCTTCAAAATAGGTTTTTAGCAATTCGTCCAGTTTACTTTCAGTAGGAATCTTAGCAATTCCTTCGTATTGTATGGACTGTTCATTATCCAACCCGATCACAAAAGAGATACTGGGATTTACCAGCAGGTTCTGGTATTTTCTCGATGTAGTCACCGTATCAAAGATAATCGTAAGATCAGAAGTAACGGCTATTCCCATGCAGGCTGATTCGGATTTATTGTCAGGGGTAACTGTTGCCAATACCGCCAATTTATTCATCCGTATAAAATTGTATACTTGTTCTGTTGTCATAATTCTTAATTGTTACTTTGATATTTGTGCACCCAATCACCCCAATTAACTTAATCAACTTAATCAGCCAATCACCCAATTAACTAATCAACCTTGATTCATGAAATTACGAAATGCCTCCGTATCAAAGAAAATACATGATGAATATATCTTGTTATCAGCCACCATCAATATCTCTGCTACTTCACAAGTTGAAGTCTTGCCTGATGGTGATTGCAAACTGTATTCTACTGTAACACCGGCTTTGTTTCCTTCCACAATGAATTCATTTATTTTCAAAGACTTAACTACCTGTAGGAACCTGCCTGTTGCATCAACATAGCCACTCTTGCCATGTGTAATCTTTCCTGAACTTGTAAAAGTCATGTCATCAGCAATGAATGATTGCCAATCACCTTTCTGATTCACTGCATCATAGTATTCTGCAATGATTTTTTTTGTGGTCGTGTAATTTTCCATTATTGTAGATTTGATTGTTTTATATCTTCGATAATCTCAGAAATTCCCACCTGATAAGTAGTTATCTTATAATCGGGGAATCTCCTTTATAATATGGCACAAGTGAATTTAGAGTAAAACAAATAAAAACAATCAAATGTTCCACTAAAAAGTGCTGCAACAGAAGTTTAAATTCCACTCCTGATTTCTTTAACCAACCATTCATCCAATTAACCATTCACCTAATTAACCAATTAACTAATCAACCAATCAACCAATCAACCAATCACTAACCACCTAATCTACTCGGGCCAGCGACCCTGTAACTGGCGGTTCACCATCCAGCCTGGGTATTCGGGAGTCAACACACTTGCTTCGTGCAATTTTTTCATGTCATCGGTCGTAAGTTTCAATGTTACCGCTTTAATATTGGCATTTAATTGCTCCATCGACTTGGCCCCTATGATGGTACTGGTGATGCCGGGTTGCTTCATCACCCAGTTCAATGCCACGGTAGCCACTGAAACATTATGATGGTTTGCTATCAGTGCCATCACATCAATGATGTCATAGGCTTTGTCTTTGTTGATAGGAGGGAAGTCAAATGAATCGCGCCTGCTGTTGCCTGCCAGGGTTGTTTCACGTGTATATTTGCCGGAAAGGAAACCTCCTGCCAATGGACTCCAGGGCATGATGCTCACATTTTCGCTCAGTGCCATGGGAATTATTTCACGTTCCAGGTCCCGGCTGGCAATGCTGTAGAAGTTCTGGGAAGCCACAAACTTCGACCAACCCATCTTGTCTGCATAACTGTTTGCTTTCATTACCATCCAGGCCGGATGATTACTCACCCCGATATACCTCACTTTACCCGAGCGCACGACATCTTCCAACCCCCGCATAGTTTCTTCTATGGGAGTAATCGGGTCCACACCATGAATGTAAAGCAGGTCAATGTGGTCAAGCTGCAGTCGTTTGAGACTGTCGTTCACCGAGTCCATGATATGGAGCCTGGAGAGTCCCACCTGGTTGGCACCGGGTCCCATCCTCAAGCGTACTTTAGTGGCAATTATAACCGATTGATGGGAGATGCCCAGTTGTTTTAAGGATTCGCCCAACAATGTTTCCGAAAGTCCTTCCGAATATGCATTTGCCGTGTCAATAAAATTAATGCCGCTGTCCAGTGACACCTTCACCAGTTGGTTCACTTCTTCCTGAGGCAATTGCCCAATGGCTTGCCACATTCCTTTTCCTCCAAAAGTCATGGTTCCCAGGCAAAGTTCCGAAACCAATACACCTGTTTTTCCGAGTTCGTTGTAGTTCATCGTCTAATCATTTTAAATATGTATAAATTTTGTTTTCTTCTAAATAAATTTCATGAACAATTAAAACACTTGCTTTCACGAAAGGTTCAGCTTTATAGAACCAAAACCAAACCTGACAGCGTCGAAGACCTGTCAGCGTTTATTTTACGCATGTCTTAAAGCCACCAGTAACCCACCGGTTATAAAGGCAGCTACCCACCAGGTATAGGCTATGCGGGAATAGATATGCAGGCTTTTACTCACTTTCATCTCCGTCCCATGTTTCAGGTTATATCGCCAAAGCAGGAACGTGTCGGTGCTCATTCCCAGAAGTGAGGAATAGCCAATGAATCCGTGGAATGTAAGCATCCCTTTGGTCGAACCAAGTATCATCAGGATGGTTGCTGAAATGTCGAATATCACCCCAATGGTAAAAAACAACAGGACACCCGAGGTTACCAGTTTATGACGTTGTTCTTTGATAAAACCGATAGAATACAACACAAGGGCTAAGGTCACTACCATGGACCCAATCATGGAATAAATTTTCATACGTAAATTGTTAAATTAATTGTTATTTGTAAAGTGTTGAAATCAATAATCAGTAGTTGAGAATGAATGCCTGTGACATTCTTTCAAGGCTTGTTTAGCCACAATTGATCGGCTGTCTTTAGATATTCGGGCAGCGCAGCCGAGCCATACCACAGGTAGAGTTCAGGTTCCAATACTTTTTCCCTGATTGTGGGGTCCGTTTCCAGTATCTTGTTTGCCTCCTCCAGGGTGGATACATCCAGAATAAAAATGCCCCTGTATGAATTGTTGGCTGAAATAAAAGGTCCGGCAACGATCAATTTCTTTAAAGCCACCAACCTGCTGATGTTTTTCATATGTCCGGCAAACAGGCTATCTCTTTTTGCTCCTTTTTCCAGTCGGTTACTGCCGGTTTTGAGAATCACCATCACATATTGCTTCATGCCATATTCATCCGCTCCCAACGATTTGGCAAGCGATGCATCGTAATTCGGGTTAACTGTCTGCCCATAAATTCCCATGAAACTACATACGAAAATTACAAAGAATAAAATTGTCTTCATTTGAGTCGCTTTTAAATAAATAATCTTTTCCTTCAATTTGCAATCACTTCATGATACACCGATCATTGCTTCCGGTTGATGTCCGGTTTGAAGTGACAAATGTACAGAAAAAAATTAAGGATTGAATTTTTTCATGGATTATACTCCATTAATAGCAAAATCCTTTTTAACTCAAAAACGATCCAATTCCTGTGCAGCATAACCTATGCATAGTATAGTCATGAACTTACCATTACGTGAGATGTCACAGTGATGTCACAGTGATGTCACAGTAGTGTCACAGTGATGTCACAGTATTATGTAGGACTGTGACATATCTGTGATAGTTCTATAAATATTCATTCATGAATCACTTAATATTAAATTCATGATAAGTTTATGGTAAGTTCATGTGCCTTTGATGAGCCTTTGAAGTCCGGGGGTATAGCCGGCGGTTGCAAGTTACGGGTTCGTTTTGTTGCCGGAGATTTTGAAAGTTTGGAGATTTATTTCATATTAGCCAAAGAATCCCAGGTCAGCAGCCTGTTTAATACAGAAAAAGGAGGCACCTGAAGTATCTCCTTTTTTCGTACAACAATTGCATTTAGCAATTATTTTTCAGCAATTACAAACTGTACATCATATGTTTTAAGCCAGGCGATATCTTCCGGTTTGATTTTAGAATCGGTGATCAAATAATTGATTAATGAAAGGGCTCCCAGGCTGGCGAAAGCATTTTTACCTATTTTTGAGGAGTCAGCCACCAGGTAGATTTCATTAGCCGATTCGATCATGGCACGTTTAACGCAGATATCGCTGATGCCAGGATACGTGAGTCCGGATTTGAGGGCGATACCGGCAGTTGCCAGAAATAATTTATCGACATGCAGGTTTTGAAAGAAATCGGCTGCTTTTTGTCCGGTAAGGGAAAGGGTAGGGGCTTTAAACTCTCCTCCGGTAACCACTACATTGATACCAGCCTGGGCTCCCAGGATCAGGGCAATATTCAATGCGTTGGTAATGATGGTCAGGTTGGTATACCCGCTCAGCAGTTTGGCAATCTCACTGGTGGTAGAGCCTGAGTCGAGAATGATGGTATCGCCGTCGTGAATAAATTCAACTGCTTTACGTGCTATCATCATTTTCTCAGACAGGTTTTCCTGGTTTTGAAGGCTGAAATTTCGGACACTCAGATCTAAGTTTTTGAGATAGGCTCCGCCATGTTCACGCACCACGAATCCTTCTTTTTCAAGACTCTCCAAATCCTGACGAATGGTGACCTCCGTGACTTTAAAAATCCGGCTCAGGTCGATGACCTTTGCATGACCGTCTTCACGTATCAGTTCAATTATTTTGTCGCGACGTTGGTTTTGAAGCATGGTTATTTTAGTTTTCGCCGGTAGTCAGCCAGTTGACTTATGGAGATTAATTTGACGTTGTGCTCGTTGGCAACCAGTATCAAGTCATTCAGACGGGCCATGGTGCCATCATCGTTCATGACTTCAACCATTGCCCCACATGGATTCAATCCTGCTAATAAGGGCAAATCATAGGAAGCTTCCGTATGGCCCATTCTGCCTAAAACACCATCGGGATGGGCTATTAACGGGAATATATGTCCCGGACGACCTAAATCCTGTGGTTTTGTATCTTTATCCACTAACGCTTTTACTGTTTTTGAGCGATCGGATGCCGAGATTCCGGTGGTACATCCGTTGCCCAGTAAATCGACAGAAACGGTGAACGCAGTGGACATGGTGGCTGTATTGTTCATTACCATTCTTTCGAGTGATAATTCTACGGCACGTTCCTCTGAAATTGCCACACAGATCAATCCCCGACCGTATTTTGCCATAAAATTGATGATCTCCGGGGTAATATGGTCGGCTGCCACTATAAAATCACCCTCATTTTCACGTGCAATATCATCGAATACCAACACTACTTTTCCTTCACGGATATCTTCAATAGCTTCTTCTACTGAATTAAATTTATCAGACATGTACTTCTATTTTTTGCTTTATCGGAGGCAACACTGAATTAAATTATTCAAAAATGCCTCTTTTTTATCAGGCTGCAAAGGTAGCAATAAATTTTATATGATTATACTGAAAAAAGGTTGAGCAAGTTAATTAAGTTGAGTAAGTTAATTAGGTTGAGTGAGTTATATTTAATTTTTGAATGTTGAATAAGCTGAGCAAGTTAAGTAAATTGAGTAAAGTTAAATTAATCAATTATTTAACTAATTACTTAATTAACCGATGAACTTATATAACTTAATCACCAATCAACTAATCAACCAATCAACCAATTCCTTGAATCAATTTAAAATCAGTAGGATAACAACCCTTGTTTTCCATACCACCCAGGACTTTTAACGCGAACTCAATACCCTGTACTGCCATTTGGGAACCGAATGCGTCCATAGTTGCCAGCATAGCACCCGAGTTCAAAAAGGGTAGTGATGATGCATCGTTATCAAACCCGATGACAGGAATTGAACCTGCTTTGCCATTCCTTTCCAATACATTGAGCACTCCAAGGGCCATGGCATCGTTGCTACACATGATTCCTTCTGCGTCGGGATGTTGGTCGTAAAGTGCTGAGAAAACCTTTTCTGCTTTGGCGGTTTCCCAATCAGCGGCTTCGGAAGCTACCAGATTGAGTCCGTAAGTTGAAATGGATTCCATAAATCCGGCTTTCCGTTGTTGGGCGTTTTCAGCTACACTAAGACCTTCTATCAACACCACCTTTGCGCCCTTACCGAGCTTTTCGGCGAGGACATTTCCAACAATGTTTGCGGCCGTTTTATTGTCGGGTCCCACATAAGTAAGTTCTATGCCTTGTTGTGCAAGTAACTCTTCATCTAATTTGATGTCGATATTAATCACTTTAATCCCTGCCTGAATGGCTTTCACCGTGACAGGTACCAACGCTTTTGAATCAATGGGGACCAGTACAATAGCATCCACTTTCTCCCGGATCAATTGATCGACAAGCTCTATCTGCAACTCAATTTCCGTTTGAGTAGAGGTGCCCACAGTGATAAGCAGAAAATCAGGGTGTGTTTTGGCAAAGGCCAGCGCACCTTGTTTCATATCCTGAAAAAACTCGGCTTCGAGAGATTTCATGACTAATCCGATAATTGTTTTTTGTTTCATATTTTATATGTTAATGCCCCCTAGATCCATTAGGTGAGGATCTAAACTCAATATCCGATCAACCGCTTATTTCAGCGGTTTGTCGGATACTGGAAAGATAGAGTCGATTCTCAATGCGTCAAACCGAAAAAGAAGAATAGGCTAGACGCAAGATACCCGATCTGTGAAATCATTCCTGTTTAAAATTAGTAATAATCCGCTATATCGCGTTTATGTTTATGAGTGTCCCCTAAATCCATATCTGAGGATCTAAACGCAATATCCGATCAACCGCTTATTTCAGCGGTTTGTCGGATACTAGAAAGTTAAGTTGATAGTGTCGATTCTCAATGCTTCAAACTGAAAAGAAGAATCGGTTAGACGCAAGATACCCGATCTGTGAATCATACCTGTTTATTGGAATTAAAATCCGTAATAATCTATTTGATTCCACTCACTTATACTTTTGATAAAGTAATCATTACCAGACCAATGATAAAGAGCGAAAACATAGCTGTCAAAAGCGCATTTGTTCCTTTCGGGGCTCCTTTAAATTCTTTCCAGATGAATACTCCCCAGAACATAGCAACAACCGGCGCACCATTGGTCAGGGCGTATGAAATGGTTGGACCTGCTTTGGGGATGGCCATAAAGCTGACCACCATACCTGTCATCCAGATAATTCCGCCCAATACCCCGGTAAGATGGGTTTTCATATCTCCCTTGAAATAATCTTTCATGGTGAGTTTCTCACCTTCTACCGGGTGACGCATTACAAAATAGTTAAATACGGGAGTACTAATCACGGCTCCAATGGTAAAGAAAAAGACACCTGAAAAGGGAGTCAAATTACCGGATCCACCCGAAACATAAGCGGGATCGAGTGATTTCACTACTAAACCGTAGAAAAATGCAATGGTAAGACCCGCTAATAAAGAGATGATCAACCCCTTTGAAGTGGAGCCTTTTTTACCGGCGGATAGTTTCTTGTAAGCCATCATGCAAAAATAAATAGCAGCAACGATCAGCCCTACCCCTGTGAAAAGGATCGTCACATTATTTCCCTGTGCGCCTGAAATCATAAAGTTTACCAGGATTCCCAGCACCCAGGCCAATCCACCCCCAATAGGGAATCCAACTGCCATACCGGCAATTGCCATAGCGGCTACCAACAATAACGTTCCCAGATTCCAGACAATACCACCTGCCAAGGCGTACAAAATACTGGTAGTATCCGCCTGGACGATATCTTCCATAAAGCTCCGGCCATCACTGCCAAAACTCCCCAGTGTAAATGAAGCCACGATAGCCGTCAGCAAAAGACCCCAGACAAAATCGAAATAAAATAACTCAAACCGCCAGTTCTTAGCGGTCATCTTTTGAGTGTTAGACCATGATCCCCAGCAAATCATGCTGAAGAATAAAAATATTAATGCCGGTATAAAATTGTGAATCAGAATCATGTGTAGTAGATTTAAATTTTGCAGGGATGATGTCATCCCTGCAAAAAAAAGTTATTTATTTATGAAGATATAAATTCCAGCCTAAATAAGTATTGATGGATTCTTCCAGGATGTTGGCAACCTGACCGCGTACCAGCCCGACATGATGTTCAAAACCATTCTTGCAGATATATTTCATCAATCCCTGCAGGTTTTCAACTTCTGTTACAGCGATGCAGCCATCCATTCCATAAGGGTCGTTAGTGATTTGTCCTTCTCCCAAATACGACTTGATCCGACCTGACGTATCATCCGTTGAAATGCGGAAATAGGTAAACGGACCTTCGGAGACTTTACTGAGAATAGCTCCAACAGTATTCACACGGCCCAACACATTACCCAACACACCAAGGGAGCCAACTGCCATAGGAGCTTTAGTAAATCCTTTGGGAAAGTTTCCGCAATGAGTACAGACACATTTATTGCGGTTCTCCGCAAAATTATTGTTCCAGTCAGCCAACGCAGGAGGTGTACCGGCGGCCAGCATCAAGGCATACATGGATACGGCACCTGCAATATCTGCTTCACAGGCACTCGGGATTAAACTGTCGCTCATCATACTCATGCTCAGGCAAGGTGCACAACCATAGTTTTTTTCAATAGAGTCCCAGCATTGAATAGCTGTAGCATCAATTTCATTTTCAATCACCCATTCGTCAATTGCCAAAGCCATCTTGGCTTGTAGAATCAATTTTTCCTCGTATTCTTTCGATACGTAGGCATAATCCTTCATTTTTCCGATACGGGCTTTCACACCTGCAGAATCCGTGTCAATCTTTCCGGCAGCGGCAATCATTTCGGACAAGTCAATAGGAACTACGGTGATGCCGGTAGCCTGTAATAATTTTTCACTGGCACGGCAAGTCTGGAATCCAATAGGACGGCAACCAATTACACCAATGCGGGCTTTTCGTAAACCATTTACCACGCGGCAAACACCTGCAAAATAAGCCATGTCTTTCTTGAAATCTTCGCTGTGGATGGAATAGGTATGTGAGGATGTATCTGTGAAAGGGATATTGTACTGATACAAATTGTTGCAAACCGAGAGTTTGCCGCAGAATGCATCGCGACGTTTGTCGAGAGTTACTTTATCATTTTCGTCGTCACAGGCCTGAATAAGTACCGGAACTTTCAACTCGGACAAGCTAATGGAATTGACGATACCCACTTCATATCCGAAGTTCGGTAAGGAAACGATAATCCCGTCAATGATATCGCGGTTTGCACGGAAAAGAGCGGCGCATTTCTTGGCATCGTCGTAAGTTTCGATACTTCCGGTAGGTGTTTCTGATTCGTCCAGAATGACGTAATCATAACCCTGGGCCTTGATTTCTTTCAGAACCGTTGCGCGAACGTCTTCTGCTAAAGCTGAATTGAAATAAGCTCTGGTACCCACGATGATACCAAAAGTAAGTTTTTGTTTATAAGCCATTTTTAAGCGATTAAAGTATTAGTAATATTAATTGTTGTTGTATTTGATCGTTTCATTTCATGATGGTTCGTTTCACAGCCTTTTGCCATTGGGTATACAATTCATCCACTTTCTGCTGACTCATTTGGGGGGTGATATAATCATGAATTTTCCGTAGAGCAGTTGCATCATTTAATCCGGCTATCCGTTGAATGGCTAGACCGTTCATGATGACAGCGCCAAGTGCCGAGGCTTCTTCTATCGGGCTTCTGTTGATAGTTGCCTGCAACATGTCTGATTGAAACTGCATAAGAAAATTGTTCTTCACAGGTCCTCCGTCCACACGAAGTTCAAGCAGTTTTACGCCCGATTCCTGAATTAAAGCCATTAAATCTTTTACCTGATAGGCAATCGATTCAAGTGCTGCCCGTACGATATGTGCCTTGCGGGTACCGCGGTTCATGCCGCAAATCATAGCTTTCGCTTCATTGTCCCACCAGGGAGCACCTAATCCGGCAAAAGCAGGGACGAAATATACGCCTTCCGTACTATCCACCGAGGTGGCCAGAGCTTCTGTTTCTGCAGCCGATTGAATGAGCTGAAGGTCATCCTGTAACCATTTTATAGTGGCACCGGTGCAATGGATATTCCCTTCGAAAGCATAATATACCTTTCCTTTGGCGGCAAATCCTATCGAAGTTACCAGCCCTTGAGGAGCCTGTAAGGATTCTTCACCGATATTGACCATGATGGACGAACCGGTGCCATAGGTTGCTTTCCCCATACCAACGGAAAAACACATCTGTCCTACCAGGGCACCATGCGAATCACCCAACACTCCGGCAATGGGAATTTCAGGTACGATATTGTTCAGTGTAGTTTTCCCAAATTGTCCGTCGCAGGGCAATGCCGTAGGCAACATAGACGCCGGAATCGTGAAGAGTTCCAGTAATTCATCATCCCAATCCAACGTATGAATGTTGAAAAGGAGTGTGCGTGAAGCATTTGTATAATCAGTGGCATGCACTTTCCCGTTTGTAAAGTTCCAGATCAACCAGCTGTCGATGGTTCCCAACAATAAATGTCCTTGTTCTGCGGAAGTTCGCGCGCCAGATACATGATCAAGAATCCATTTAACACCACTGGCCGAAAAATAAGGATTGATGATCAGCCCTGTTTTTAAAGTCACTGCTGATTCATGACCTTGAGCAATGAGTTCCTCACATATTTGAGTTCCCCGGTTACATTGCCATACGACTGCATTGTACACCGGTTTCCCGGTACGTTTATCCCAAACCACCACGGTTTCGCGCTGATTGGTAATTGCAACCGAGAGTATATCGGCAGGATCTAGGTTACTTTCACTGATGATCTGGCCGACTGCTTTGTATGTGTTTTCAAGTATTTCAACCGGATCATGTTCTACCCAACCCGGCTGAGGATAAAATTGTTTGTGATCGATGGATGCCCGCGCAACAATTGCTGCACTTTCATTAAATAGCATTGCCTTGGTAGCCGACGTACTTTGGTCAATGGCTAATGTATATTTCATTCATTATCAGATTATTGGTGAGTAATTCTTGTAGTTTTGTAACAGTAACCAGGCAGCTATTAATATCCCGATACTCATTAGACGTTTCATTCCTTAATTTGTCACTGCCTAACGTGAATTATTTAGAACTATGAAATAAAAGGGCTGTTTTTAAAATTCCTTCAGCGTCTATTCCATAATGATTGAATATCTGTAATGCCGTTCCGTTGATGGAGTTTTCATCAGGTATTCCCAGTATTCTCATAGGAACAGGAGTGCTTTGTGCCACAATTTCAGCTACGGCTCCACCTAGTCCTCCAAAAATGCTATGCTCTTCCACGGTAATGATTTTACCGGTCTCTCTGGCGGCTTTTTCCACAATTTCCCTGTCAAAAGGTTTCAAGGTATGCATGTCAATCACACGGGCCCTGATTCCTTGTTCGTGTAATTTTTTTCCGGCCTGTAAACAATGGTAAACCGTTTCACCTGTTCCGATAATGGTCAGGTCATCACCATCAAGCAATAAATAGGCTTTGCCAATCTTGAATTCAATATTTTCGTTCTCATACACATTCGGTACGGCATTTCTGCCCACCCGGATATACACCGGAAAAGGATAATCAACCAACTCTTCCACCAGCTTTTTTGTCTGATGAATATCACTAGGCAAAACGATGTGCATCCCCGGAAATGTACGGAGCACGGCAATGTCATGCAAACTATGATGTGAAAATCCCAACGCTCCATAACTGACCCCGCCACTGACCCCCAGTATTTTTACAGGATTGGCGGAATAGGCCACGTCCACTTTTACCTGTTCGAGGCTGCGGGCCACATAAAAACAAGCCGGTCCGCATACAAAAGCTTTCTTGCCAGCAGACACTAGTCCGGCTGCTACCCCTACTGCATTTTGTTCAGCAATCCCCAGTTCTACAAATTGAGCCGGAAGTTGATTGGCAAATGCATCCAGGGTCACCGATCCACGTGCATCGGTTGTTACTGCCACGATATCTTTATCTTTTTTTGCCAGTCCTACCAACGTATCGGTGAACATTTTACGGCAAGGAATTGTATTTTTTTCTTCTATACTCATAGTCTATTCTTCGTTCAAACATTTAATTTTTGCATCTATCTCCGTAATGGCCAGGTTGAATTGTTCCTCATTAGGAACCCCATGATGCCATTTGGCTAATTTCTCCATAAATGAAACGCCATTTCCTTTCGTGGTGTGTGCAATGAGCAGTTTCGGTTTTGCATTGCTGTAATCCAGGCCGTCAAATGTTTCCATAATATCCTGTATATTATTTCCTTCCATGTCAATGACTTCCCATCCAAATGCTTCCCAACGTTCCCGCATAGGCTCCAATGACATAACATCTTCTGTCTTCCCACTGATCTGTAATGTGTTGCGATCGATGATAGCCACCAGGTTGTCCAGCTTATAATGACTCCCCGACATGGCAGCTTCGTAAATAGAACCTTCACCCTGTTCACCATCACCCATCAATACATAAGTTTTGAATGTTTTCCGGTCCATCTTCGCCGCCATGGCCATCCCGACTCCGACCGATAATCCATGTCCCAATGCCCCGCTGTTCAATTCAACCCCGGGGATCTTTTTTGTGGGATGCCCTGCCAGCTTTGATCCGAATTGTCCATATGTATCCAACATGCCCTGATCGATAAACCCTTTGGTTTCCAATACCGCGTATAATGCTTCCACACTGTGCCCTTTACTGAGTATAAACCGATCCCTGTTTTCCATTTTCGGATTTTCAGGATCAATGTTCATAACATGAAAGTAGAGGACTGTCTCAATATCAACGGATGACAACGATCCTCCAATATGTCCTCCTTTTGCCGAGAATACAATTTCCACTACTTTCCTTCTGATATTCTCAGCAAGTGATTCAAGTTCTTTAACTTTACTTTCTTTTACCTTTAACATAATAATAAGTTTCGAATAATTGCGAATGCAAACATAATAACAAATAAACGAAAGTCAATATGAATGGTAAAACAAAGTGGTAAATTTAACCAATTATAATAATTGATGAGTTCATCACTAAGTTATAAGACCTTGTAATCAACTAATAAGACGAATACATGTTGTTTGTTTTATTTTGAAATTGTTTTTTGAATACTGGTTGAATAATTACGATTACGAAAGTTAGCATACAAACACGTGTTATCTGATAGATTTCCCCGCACCAATCATTAGTAGTAAGAACAGTATATTGTCCTATTAGAATAAAGAATAGCACGCGG
>CAIYOZ010000246.1 GCA_903927945.1 uncultured Bacteroidales bacterium
TCATGACCACAGGCATGCATCACGTTCTCACGGATTGATTTCCAAGGTATATCCACTAATTCACTCACTGGCAATGCATCCATGTCTGCCCGTAGGGCTATCACTTTTTTTGAAGGATTATTTCCTTCAATTTTACCTAAAATACCATTCCCTCCAATACCGGCACGAAAGGAAATGCCCATTTTGGTAAGCTCTCCCTGAATAAAGAGTGAAGTTTCAAGTTCATGAAATGATAATTCGGGATGTGCATGAAGATGATGATAACAATCCACTACATATCCAAAATTTATGGAGGCAAGTTCCTGGAGATCTGTTTTCATAACATTTCGTTTTATTGACTTGACAAAGGTAGTTCATTTATAGAAAAGATGGAATATTGTTACCTGCTCTTTTTTTAGCCTCTCCTTAATTTGTAATTAACTTCATTCAAAAGATATTTACTCACAACCGGACAAAAAATCATTCTATGCGAACCGGATTATCTCTTCTTTAACTAAATTTAATCAGATAATTTGTTATTTAGGAATATATGAACGACATTTTTTATACTTTTGCATGTCTCAAGAGGTTTTGGGGAAATTTGATGTTTTACAATTTAATTAAGTAGATATGAAAAAATGTAGTTTGCTATTGGTTTGCGTATTGTTTTCATTGTTCGCCATGGCTCAAAAAGCTGTCATTAGTTTTGATGTAAAAGAGCATGATTTTGGAAAAGTAAAAGAGGAAGGTGGAATTACCTATGTTTTTGATTTTACAAACAAAGGAAATGCACCCTTAGTCGTGAATAAGGTTCAGGCATCGTGTGGATGTACAACGCCTACCTGGACAAAAGAACCTATAGAACCAGGGAAAACAGGTACAATAAGTGTTACCTATAATACCTCCGGAAGACCCGGTGTGTTTACCAAGTCAATCAGTGTCTACACGTCTGACAGTACCGAACCTGTGATGTTGATTATACGTGGTGAAGTGATACCAAAGGCAAAACCGGTAGCTGCACCTACACCAGCCGTTACAAAATAATCCGGTTGAGAAAATAAATAAAACAATAGAAATGAAAAAATATAGCGTATTGCTTTTTTGCCTGATATGTTCGTTAGCGGCCATGTCGCAAAAGGCAGTTCTTAGTTTCGAAGTCAAAAGCCATGATTTTGGTAAAGTCAACGAGGAGGATGGTAAAATAACCTATGTGTTCGATTTTATCAACAAGGGTAATTCTCCATTAGTTGTGAGCAGGGTTCAGGCTTCCTGTGGATGTACGACACCCACCTGGACAAAAGAACCTATTGAACCGGGCAAAAAAGGTTCTATCACCGTTACTTACAATCCAAGTGGTCGTCCCGGGGTATTTACCAAAACTATTACAGTCTACAGCAATGCTACTGACGAACAACTGGTTCTGACCATAAAAGGAGAAGTAATTCCAAAAACAAGCGGGGAGAACACCACTTACCCTGTATTAATGGGATTGCTTCGATTGAAGTCGAAGGTGATACAAATGAACAGTGTGGAAAAAGGGAAGATACAGTCCCGCACATTGGAGATTAAGAACACTTCGAATGCTCCTCTTAAACCCACTCTTGAAAATCTGCCTCCATATTTGACGGTGACGGTGGTGCCTGAAACTCTCAAACCAACTGAAGACGGGAAAATAACATTCACTTTCAATTCGAAGAACAGTACTCAGTGGGGTCCGGTATCCGATGATATCTATGTTTTGTTGAATGGTCAAAAGAAATATTCCGAAGAATATAAATTGACAGTGGTGAGTAACATTGTGGAAGATTTCAGCAAGTTAACATTGGATCAGAAACGGAAAGCTCCGATACTTGAGATTCCAATCCGTACATTGAACCTGGGAATCATAAAAGAAGGTGCCAAACGATCGGGTAAATTTAAGGTGAGCAACAAAGGACAAAACGCGTTGGAAGTTCGCAGGATTATCAATAACAATAAAGAATTGACAGTTCGGCCGGCAAAATTGACCGTTACAGAAGGCAGATCATCTTATATAACCGTTGATCTGAATGCAAAGGCGCTGACAGAAGGGGATTATAAAAAATCCTTTACTGTTCAAACCAATGATCCGGAAAATAGTTTCTTGATTCTGATAGTAAACTGGAAAGTTCAGAAATAAAAGCAGTATCGAACTGTTAAGGTCTGTATGACCCTATAAAAGCCAAGATTTTATTGAAACTTCTTGGCTTTTGTTTTCTTAGGATTATTGAACATTTTTTCGATAATTGTTTCTTATTCATCAACCATGCATTACGTAAATAAACATCCCGAAAATGATCCCGCCTATAAGGGACTTAGCGTCAACCAAGGCGTCGATAAGGCACCAGTGGTAAATCCTTACAGAAAACAGAAGATAAAACGGCCACAATATTCAGCAATGGATTTTGTAGCAGGCATATTAGCCGGTGATATCCCGATGTTGAGTCAAGCCTTGACTTTGGTCGAGAGTTCACTCCCCGATCATCAGGCTATTGCACAGGAAGTGATTGAGAAATGCTTACCTCATGCAGGGAAATCGATCCGGTTAGGGATAACCGGAGTGCCTGGGGCTGGGAAAAGCACCTTTATAGAGGCGCTGGGCATGTCGCTGGTGCGTTCAGGACACAAACTGGCAGTGTTGGCCATTGACCCCAGCAGCGAACGTTCTAAGGGGAGTATTTTAGGGGATAAAACCCGCATGGAAGAACTCTCAGTAGCTAAAAGTGCCTTTATCCGCCCTTCACCCTCTGCGGGATCACTGGGAGGCGTTGCCCGTAAGACCAGGGAAAGCATTATCCTTTGTGAGGCTGCCGGTTTTGATACTCTTTTTGTGGAGACAGTGGGAGTAGGGCAGTCCGAGACCTCCGTACATTCCATGGTTGATTTCTTCCTGCTGATACAAATCCCTGGAGCCGGCGATGAATTGCAGGGCATAAAACGTGGCATTATGGAAATGGCTGATGGCATTGCTATCAATAAATGCGATGGGTCGAATGTCGACAGGGCCATTGTGGCAAAATCGCAATATCAAACGGCACTTCATTTATTTCCACCTCACGAATCGGGTTGGTCACCGGAAGCAATCACCTGTTCTTCGACTGAAAATAATGGTATCGATGATGTCTGGGAAATGGTGAAACGCTATATTACATTTATCAAGGCGAATGATTATTTCGATTTTAAACGCACTAACCAATCAAAATATTGGATGTACGAAACTATTAACGAACAACTCAAGACTCACTTTTACAAGAATCAGGAAATAGAAAACTTATTAATAGAAAATGAAAAGAAAGTACTTTCTAATGAATTAAGTTCCTTTATTGCAGCAAAGAATTTATTGGATAAGTATTTTGGAGGGATGGGGAATAGTTTATAGTAGGTAGTTTATAGTAGTAGTGGGTAGTGGGATGTCCTGAGCTGGAAGGGTATTGATAATTGGTAATCCGTTATTTTTATCCATCAATTTAATCAACTCTGCATTTCTGCATTTCTACATTAGCACATTCATTCATTTAATCATTTAATCATCAAATCATCAAATCATTACATTATCACATCATTATCCATGGAAGTCAATGTAATATATCATCAATCGTGTCTTGAGGGATTAAAGCTAATGCCGGATGAATGTGTAGACCTGATATTTACTGATCCGCCATATTATCAGTTTAGGGCAAAAAACGTCCAGGGTCTTAAAAAACATACAGACATTGTTACTGAATTCGGGTTTGATGGGTTTAAATCTGAGGAAGAATACTTGCGATTTCTGGAAGATGTATTGATTGAGTGCTTTAGGGTTTGCAAACCCGGTGGAAGCGGATATTTGTGGTGTGGAGATGATTTTGTATCTTACCTGAATCGTATGGTAGAACGCGTGGGTTTCCAGTTTCGCAAGGTCATTCACTGGCATAAGACGAATCCATTTCCCGCTATCTTCACCCGTAAAATGTATTCGAACAGCATGGAAATGGTTGTCCATTTTTCAAAGGGATCTCCTAAGACATGGAATAATAAGCCGGTAAACGAAATGCACAATTTTATTCAATCACCTATCTGCATGGGTAAAGAAAGGTCAAAACATAAGACGCAAAAACCTTTGAAAGTCTGTTTTCCTTTCATCGAAATCAGCAGCAACGAGGGAGATTTAGTGCTCGATCCTTTTTTGGGTTCAGGCAGTACGGCGGTTGCATCAAAAATGTTGAAGCGGAATTATATAGGTTATGAATTGAGTGAAGAGTTTTATTTGATCGCGTCTAAACGATTAGAACAAGTGCCTGAGTAATATACAAAGAAGCCGGACTGATTCAGTCCGGCTTCTTTGTGTTGATAAATTACGCAATATTAAATCTCTTTCAATTTACAAACTGTTTACATTCTCTATAAACTATAAACTATGAACTGTAAACTTTAAACTAATTAATATCCCCATTTTAAATAGATTGATCCCCAGGTAAACCCGGCACCGAAAGCGGTAAGGATAATGTTATCGCCTTTCTTGAATTTCTTTTGACTTTCCCAAATACCCAGTGGAATACTCGCTGCAGAGGTGTTCCCAAAATGATCGATATTAATAATTACTTTTTCATATTCGACACCTGTACGTTGAACAACAGCATCAATGATACGCAGGTTTGCCTGATGTGGTATTAACCAGGCAATATCGTCTTTGGTCAGGTTGTTCTTTTCCATGATATCGGCAGAAACTTCAGCCATATCAGTTACCGCATGTTTAAACACATAGGCGCCTTCCTGGTAGGTGTAATGTTCCTTTTTGTCAATCGTATCGTGAGTGGGCGGATAAGCAGATCCACCGGCCTTAATGTGCAGGTGTTTCATGCCAACTCCATCGGTATGTAAAATAGAATCCATGACACCAAATTCTTCTGTAGTTGGTTCTACCAATACCACTCCGGCACCATCCCCAAATAATGGAGCGGTAGTGCGGTCGGAATAATCGGTTATCGCTGACATTTTGTCGGCTCCAATGACTAATATTTTTTTGTAGTGTCCTGATTCAATAAAGCTGGAGGCTGTTGCCAACGAAACGATAAAGCCTGAACAGGCCGCTTGAATGTCGAATGCCAGGGCTTTTTTAATACCGGCTTTTTCAGCTGCCATGGAGGCACATGAAGGGTAAATATGATCGGCTGTTGTTGTTCCGCAGAGTACTAAATCAATTTCTTCCGGTTTTGTTCCCGTTTGAGCAAACAAGTCTTCAATTGCCTTAGCTGCCATATATGAAGTTCCCGCATGCTTAACTTTCAAAACACGACGTTCCCTGATTCCCACACGAGATGTTATCCACTCATCGTTGGTATCCATCATTGTGCTAAGTTCGTGGTTATTCAGTATGTAATCCGGCACATAACCGCCAACACCTGTAATAACTGCTTTAATATTAGACATATTCAATTTATTAAGTACATAAAAAATCAAGCTCTAAAGGAAATATTTAGAGCTTAATTTGATTATTTAATGATGTATTTTGACAAGTTCGTTGAAATTATACGGCTGCCAATTTTTCAATAGCCAATTTACCTCTATAATAGCCACATTCGCCACAAACAGTATGATAAATATGAGCTGCTCCGCAATTCGAACATATTGCTAATGTTGGTGCTTCTGCTTTATAGTGCGTTCTTCTTTTTCTTGCTCGTTGTTTCGAGATCTTTCGTTTAGGATGTGCCATCTTAGTTGTTTATTTAATTGTTTTCTGTTATATTTTGCAAACCGTCCCATCGCGGGTCTGTCTGTGTTTCATCGGGTGTAAAGTCATCATCATCATCGAATTCTACAGCTGAGCTATCTTCATCATCATCGTCATCTTTCTGACGTGTAATGTGTTTTTTTAGCTTAGTTACCATGGTTTTATTGCATTCACCAGTGGCATGAACATGCTTCATTGGAATATTCAATACGATAAATTCATATAAAAACCAGGCAATATTGATTGCCCCTTCTGCTTCGGGAACTATGACGATTTCATCTTCTTCGGAAAAGCTATCCCCAAATTTGACTTGTAATTTTTCTTTATAATGAATGGGTTGAACCATATCGTCCAGACATCGGTCGCACGGTATAATCACTGACCCTTCAAGAGTGAAATGGAGCTCATAAGTGGATAGTTTACGTTGTACACTCACTTTGGCTTTTACATTTCCTTTTTGTATTTCAGGAGAATCTATTTTCTTGAAATATATGTTATCCAGGTCATACTCGAACATCCGCGTTTCATTGCTTATGTCCTTTAACACTACATTGTACAGCTCGAATTTTGACATTATTCACTTGACATTTAAAATCGCGCAAAGGTACAAAAATATGTTCTATTACAAAATAAATTCATTTTTATTTTATGATAATTATTCACTATGTTCGATCAATTGCCATAAAATCAAATTGTTCTAGCATTTATTAAGTTTTTATAGCTTACAATCGTTACTTTGAATTCACCTTTAGTATTATTCTAAACACCGTTCCAACATTCAATTCCGATTGTTTTACAAATATCTTCCCTCCGTGATACTCTTCAATAATACGTTTTGCCAGGGAGAGTCCTAAACCCCAACCTCTCTTTTTAGTCGTGAATCCGGGGGTGAAGATTACTTTGAATTTACGTTTATCCATCCCTTTACCGGTGTCTTTTACATCGATATAGACCTCTTCGTTTTTAAATATCACTTTAATATCAATATTACCAACACCATCCATAGCGTCTATGGCATTTTTGCATAAGTTTTCGATGACCCATTCAAACAAAGGAACATTTAGTTTAATGAACAAATGTTCATCTGCCGGCAAATGGCATTTTATAGCTACTTTCTGTGATGATCGATTCGACATGTATTGAACTGAATTTAAAAGCGTTTCATTGAGGCTTACAACCTGCAAGTCAGGTTTAGAACCTATTTTAGAGAACCGTTCAGCTATTATACGTAACCTGTTGACATCTTTCTCCATTTCGCCAATTAATTTATCTTCCTTATGCCGCATTTTTAATAAATCGACCCAGGCTAATAGAGAAGAAATTGGAGTTCCCAGTTGATGGGCTGTTTCTTTTGATAGTCCAACCCATACTTGATTTTGTTCAGCTTTCTTGGTCCCTGCAAAAGCGAAAAATGCTACTAATGCAAAAATAATAATGACTCCCAATTGAATGTAAGGGAAATAATACAATTGTTTTAGAAACCTTGAATCATCGTAGTACAGATATTGCACCGAGTTATTCAGTTTAAATTTAATAGCCGGCCTGTGAGCTTTAAATCGGTCTATTTCTTTGGCATAAAATTCCGTGGTATTTGTTTTTGGTTCAATAATGTTCAACGATGATATGACATTGTTTTTGGCATCGGTCATAATAACCGGTATGGTTGTATTTCCCTGGATGATACTTGAAATAAAACTGATATCCGTATTTTCATTGGCAATGATAGATTGATGGATGGCTTCTCCCCAAATCTCCATCTTATGTTGTTCTTCGGCGGCTAATGAATTGGCCAGACGGTTTGTAAATAAAGTGGAAATCAAAACAATGGCAATAGCAACAAGAATAAATATCAGTTTAAGACGTTGTGATATTTCATATAATTTATTGATATTGAGCATAATTGTAATTGAAAAATTAGTAAAAATAGTTTCTTCCGTTCAAACGTCAAATATAGTAAAAAAGTATGAATTGAAACTTCAATTTCTTTCGCATTAAATGTCGTATCTTTGTATCAAATTACAGATGCAGTAAATAAAAACTACTGAAATCTGTTTCAGATAATTCATAACAAACAAATTATGCATAAATCCGGTTTTGTAAATATAGTAGGAAATCCAAATGTAGGTAAATCGACCTTGATGAACGCCTTAGTGGGGGAGAGAATATCCATTATCACTTCAAAAGCCCAGACTACCCGTCACCGTATCATGGGTATTGTCAATGGTGAAGACTTTCAGATTGTTTATTCCGATACCCCGGGAGTCTTGAAACCAAATTATAGACTCCAGGAATCCATGCTGAATTTTTCACGGTCGGCGTTGACTGATGCTGATATTTTACTTTATGTGACGGATGTATATGATTCATACGAAAAGAATGAAGAATTTGTCGAGAAAGTAAAACTCAATCCTGCACCACTTTTACTTATTATCAATAAAATAGATTTGATTGATGAAGAAAAACTGGTTCTTTTAGTTGAAAAATGGAAAGCTTTATTGCCACGTGCTGAAATTTACCCCGTTTCAGCATTGGAAAAGTTCAATATCGATAATTTATTCAGCAAGATTAAAGAATTGCTACCTGAGTCCCCCGCATTTTTTGATAAAGACCAGTTGACTGATAAACCTTCACGCTTCTTTGTCACTGAAATTATCCGTGAGAAGATTCTAATGAATTATGAAAAGGAAATACCCTATTCAGTGGAAGTTGAAGTGGAACAGTTTCAAGAAGATGAACGGCTAATTCGTATTAACGCCGTGATTTATGTCGAGCGTGATTCTCAAAAAGGGATTGTAATCGGTCACGGAGGTAAATCTCTCAAAAAGGTTGGCACAGAGTCCCGTAAAGATATGGAAGTGTTTTTTGACAAAAAGGTTTTTTTGGAATTGTTTGTCAAAGTTGAGAAGGACTGGCGAAACAAAGATATTAAACTTCGAAGTTTCGGATACAACCCTGATTAATTTTTTTGATCTAAAAAATGAACCAATTTTATACAAAATTGTTTTTAAATTATTGAAAACTTTTTTGCTTTTTTCACTGATTCTTATGTATCTGATAGTATGTTTCGTTCTTAGAGAGAAAAATATTTATTAATAATTAATATCAAAAAAAACAACGGTATGAAAAATTCATTAAGTATTATGGCTGCGTTTTTAGGTGGTGCCATTATTGGTGGGACATTAGGTGTACTTTTTGCTCCTGAAAGTGGGGACGAAACACGGAAGAAAATTAAAGAAGCTTTGGAAAAAAGAGGAATTAATCTAAGTAAGGATGATTTGGAAGATTTGGTGGACGAAATAAAGTCACAAATTATTCCCGAAGAAAAATGATTCATTAAATCCATTACCAAAAGATGAATACCTCCGATCCGGCTGAAAATTTCAAACAATTATATGACGATGTAAAGAAATATGTTTTTTTGCAGAGTGAATATATAAAAGTTGAATTCGTAGAAAAGTTGACAATTCTATTGTCAACTTTGTTGATTATAACATTAATAACAGTTTTGGCTGTCATTGCATTATTTTATTTGTTTTTCTCATTTGCGTATGCGTTGGTTCCAATTGTTGGCAGTTTAAGTGTGAGTTTTAGCATTATTGCAGGGATATACATTGTCTTAATTGGTCTGTTGGTCTTGTTTCGTAAGATATTGGTAATAAATCCGTTGGTTAAATTCCTTTCTGATTTATTTTTAACTAAACCTCAAAAATAGAAGTATGGAAATTGTATCGACTACCATGTCAAAAAAGAAAGAGAATAGTTTGGAGGATCTAATTTACCGAAAGGCTGAATTGAAAAAATTAATTGATGATCAAAAGATGGTATTAACTTCAAGAACCCAGACCCTGCTTTCTCCAACTTCATTCACGACTTTCATGTTTCGTGCCATAACCAAAGGGTTAACTTTGGTGGATGGTTTTGTTGTAGGATTTAAAATTATCAAGTCAATACGATCTATATTTCATAAATTTAAATCTTGATCCTGAATATTAGATTCAGCAGGTTAGCTTTGATATCAGATAATAGAGAGACAAA
>CAIYOZ010000247.1 GCA_903927945.1 uncultured Bacteroidales bacterium
CCCCGTCGCTTCGAGCGACGGGGTCGGTTTGGTTTACTCAATTTTGTTACCAGTTTATTTCTTCCTGACTCGTTTCGCGAAGGTATTTATTAGCCAGCGAAAAATGATTGTTGCCAATAAATCCACGATAGGCTGATAGGGGAGATGGGTGAACCGATTTCAGTACTAAATGGCGTTTTGAATCGATAAACTCACCTTTCTTTTGGGCATACGAGCCCCAAAGCATAAATACCAGGTGTTCTTTTTCTGTAGCCAGTTTGCGGATGACCGCATCGGTAAATATTTCCCAGCCTTTACCCTGATGCGAAGCGGCTATGTGTGCCTGAACCGTAAGAGTGGCATTGAGCAATAAAACACCTTGTTGTGCCCACCGAATGAGATTGCCACTGGTTGGTGTGCGTTTTCCTAAATCCCGTTCTATTTCTTTGAAGATATTGAGTAATGACGGTGGAAATACCACACCATCATTTACCGAAAAACACAATCCATGTGCCTGACCGTCGCCATGATATGGATCTTGCCCTATGATTACTACTTTCACCTTGTCGAAGGGACATTGGTCGAAGGCATTAAAAATAAGCGATGCAGGCGGGAATGTCAGGCGGGTTTTATATTCGCTCCGCACAAAATCTGTCAGTCGGTCAAAATACTCTTTTTCAAACTCGTCTTGTAAAACTGCTTTCCATGATTTTTCTATTTTTACGTCCATTTCTTAGTTTGTAAAGTTTATAAAGTTCATAAAGTTTGAAAGTTCGAATAGTTTGAAAGTTGCTTACCGCTTACTGCTAACCGTTTACTGCTGACTGCAATTGTTTCATTGCTTGCTCCAAAACCCTTCTCGAACACGCCACATTCAGGCGCAAATGGTATTCACCACCGGGACCAAAAATAGTTCCTTTGTTCAGTCCAAGTCCGGCTTTCAGTGAAAAGAACTTGTGTAATTCATCGGTTTCCAAACCCAGTTCCTTACAATCGAACCACACTAAAAAGGAAGCTTCTGGAATCATGGGTTTTACCTGTGGCACATTCTTTTTCAGAAAATCAGCAATATATTCGATGTTTTCCTGCACATAATCAAGCATTTGAAGTCGCCATTCTTCTCCATGTTCATAAGCAGCCACCGCACCAATGTAGGCAAAGATATTACCTGCATTCATTTCCGAAGCTTCGAGAAATTCGGCAAATTTATGACGCAGTTCAGTGTTTGGAATTATGTAAGTAGAACTGATTAATCCAGGCATATTGAACACTTTAGTAGGTGCCATAAAGGTCACAGTATGTTGCTCAGCCCATGCTGAAACTGTGGCAAGTGGCGTGTGGGCTGTGTTTCCGGGCAAGATCATATCGGCATGAATCTCGTCGGAAATAATCGTGACATTGTGCTTTTCGCATATAGCTGCAAATTGCTTCAACTCCTCTTTTGTCCACACGCGACCACCCGGATTATGTGGGTTACAAAAAATAAACAATTTGGTTTTAGACGTAAATTTCCTCTCCAAATCTTCCAAATCCATCACGAATTTGCCATCAACTTCTTTCAACTGATTATTGACCAGCACCCGATGATTGTTTTCAATTACATTGAAAAAAGGATAGTAGACAGGCGATTGAACAATAATTTCGTCACCCACTTCAGTCAGACTTTGCACGGCGAATGCCAATCCGGGAACTATACCCGGTAAAAAGCCCACCCAATCACGTTTTACGTCCCAGTTATGATGATCGGTTATCCATTTTACGGTTAGCGGGTAATAATTCTTTGGTGGCATGGTATAGCCCAGAATGGGATGTTCCAATCGTTGACGGATAGCATCCAGAATAAAATCCGGTGTGCGAAAGTCCATATCGGCCACCCAAAGTGGCAACACATCTTCCGTTCCGAAAAGAGCTTTACAGCGTTCCACTTTAATCGCACCGGTGTTGTGGCGGTCAATTACTTCGTCAAAATCATAAAGCCCCCCAGCCCCCGAAGGTGGAGAAGGAAATGTTGAATTGTTGTTTGTTTTAAGTGTTTGCATAATGTGGTATTTTAAGTCCCCTTGTGGGGGATTTAGGGGGCAAATTCTATCGGCTTTCCTATACAGGCATTCGGTATTGGAATATCAAGAATTCTGGAAATTGTAGGAGCAATGTCGGTTGTTTTATAGGATGCAGAAATATTTTGCGGTTTTATTTTCCATCCATAAAAATACAGCGGGGTATAAGATACGATGGCATTTGATTCGCCAATGGCGTTCCCTTTATTATCCACTTCAATCCAGCCCGGCAACAACGTGATAATCACATCGCCCACACAGTTTTTATGCATAGAGTTGCGCAGACGAGCCATTTCTGAATCAGAATCACCGCCGGCATTCAATATCTGTGCTGCAGGAAATGCAGACTGAATTCCTTCGAATTCCAGCATAAACTCAGCCACTGTTTTCTGAAAATCAATGAAATTCAATTTCTTTGCAATAATCTTTTCTTTGTTCAGAAAAATGTTTTTGCCATAATAGCCCGAAATCCATTTCTCCTGACCGTAAATAGCCATCAAATAGGTGCTTAGCAATGCCAATGAGCGGTCGGCATTAAAGTAACCAGCCGGAATTTTGTTCTCGCCAAGTTCGGTGGGTGAGTGAACCTGAGTCTGGTTACCAAACATAAAAACCAGGGTTCTGTCTAAGCCTACTTTGGTATCAATTTTCTGTAATAATGTCTGAATATCTTTATCCAATCGCAGGTAAATATCTTCTTTTTCAGCCGATTGTAGTGATGTTGTTTTCTCGAAAGGGGTGCGAACTGTAAATTGCAGCAACAGAATATCCGGATGATTATATGTTCCTAATTGTTCGTTTTCAAGCATTTTCAAGCCCAGTTCTGTTACCAGCCCGTTGGCCGATGGCGTTGTTCGGAGTATCGATGCCTGAGAATGTTTACTCTTTTTGGTGGTTGGATCGTAATAAAATCCCCACCTTTTATCTTCCCGGTTCGGTTTGGTCAGGTAAGTGTTTAAATTGTAAAGCGGTCCCCAGGTGCGAGCCATATAATTCTGGAAAACACCGTTTACATTCATTTCGTCAGCCCAATGCGAAAGCCCATCGCTATAATATCCCGTTGTAATCCATTTATAATTTACATCGTCTATCCATGCCACGCTTTTGGCTGTATGACCGCCCAGCATAATTGCTTCTTCGGGACTCAAAGCCACCGCGTAACTTTTTGATTTTCCCGGATTGGCAAGCATGATTTCGTCACCAATGGTGCTTGCAAGCAAGTTGTGAGCCGATAAGGTCTGCTTAGTTCCAATACCAATTTGGTTATCATCCTGAATAATAGA
>CAIYOZ010000248.1 GCA_903927945.1 uncultured Bacteroidales bacterium
CAATGCCCGCATCATGGGTGGTGAGTTCATTATAGACGTTCACCCACATCCACTTGATTGGCTTCACTTCGAAAACAGTTTTTCCTATGTCAATTCACAGTTAGTAAATCAACCGGACTCAACCCGCTATTTACCCATGACTCCATCTCCAAAATGGAAATCAGATATACGTGTGGATATCCACAATAGCCTTAAGACCCTGAAAAACTTGTATTTCCTTATTGGGATTGAGCATAACTTTGCTCAAAATAATATTTATTCGGCTTATAATACAGAGACAACCACACCTGCCTACACACTTCTGAATGCCAGTATTGGAACTGAAGTAGTCATAAAGAAACACAGCATTTTCTCTGTTTATATAAATGGTTCAAACCTGACCGACGAAGCGTATCAAAGCCATCTCAGCCGCCTGAAATATGCATCCGAAAACCTACTTACCGGACGAACAGGGGTGTTTAATATGGGACGAAATGTAAGTTTGAAAGTGATAGTACCGGTGGACCTATGAGAATATCAAATAATCTCCCCGCTACCTATACAAATTCTGGAATCTGAATCGTAAATTACCCCAAACTGCCCGGGAGCAATACCCTGCAGTTTTTGAGAAGATATGAGGTGATAACCGTCAGCAGTTTTCAGTATTTTCCCTTTTGTAAATTCAGGTGTGTGACGGATCTTGAAAGTAATATCAACTTCATTCTGTGAGTCTTGCCATTCATCTTGAGTGATAAAATGGAAATCACTCATCGTGAATTCATTGCCATATTGCGTATCCACATCAAAACCTTTGGAAGCATAAACTATATTTCCGGGCACATCTTTTTTAATCACATACCATGGACCACCCGAAAGTCCGAGCCCTTTGCGCTGTCCAACGGTGTGAAACCAGTACCCTTTGTGCTTACCTAATATCTTACCCGTTTCAAATTCCACAATCGGACCTTCTTTTTCACCGAGATAACGGCGGATAAAATCATTGTAATTCACTTTGCCCAGAAAACAAATGCCCTGACTATCCTGACGTTTGGCGCTAGGCAGATTTGCCGAAACAGCTATATCACGCACTTCACTTTTCATCAGGTGACCAATAGGAAACATCAGTTTAGAAACCTGCAGATAATTGATTTGAGCCAAAAAATCAGTCTGATCTTTCACGGGATCATTGGCTGTACCCAAATACACTTTACCTTCTCTCTCAATAGTGGTGGCATAATGACCTGTAGCAGTTTTGTCAAACTCCTTCCCTACCCGCTGCTCAAAAACACCAAATTTTATCAACTTATTGCACATTACATCCGGATTCGGTGTCAGACCTTTCCTTACCTTTTCGATAGTGTACGAAACTACATTTTCCCAGTAATCAGCGTGTAAATCAACCAATTCGAGCTTGCAACCGTATTTTCGGGCTATCAGCGAAGCCATTTCAATATCCTCTTCCGAAGAACAATGCAACAACTCGTCATCGTCCATTCCGATTTTGATATAAAAAAGAGTCGGTGTATGGCCTGCTTCTTTCAACAAGTGTACCACCACCGAGCTATCTACTCCTCCCGATAATAAAGCTGCAATATTCACTTTCTAATGCTAATTTAAATATAGTATTCTGCCATATCCACAATGCCCGCACGCATGGCGTATTTCGTGGCTTCATGTACGTTGTTGACCTCTATTTTACGGAATATATTCTTCCTGTGCGTCATAATAGTATGAATGCTGACAAAACGTTTCACAGCAATTTCCTTAGTGGTTTTACCCAACGCCATATCTTTCAGAATTTCCTGTTCGGTAATGGTCAGAATCTGTTTTGGATTCAGATTGTTCTGACTTTTATTGTTATTTATTAGTATGTTACTCACATAATTACAAATATAACGAATACCCTTTACCGAATCTTTATACGCCCGCATTAATTCTTCTTTCGAAGAATCCTTCATTAAAACACTAAATGAATGCGTATTATATAGCAAAGTACGCAGGAAATCCTCGCTCAACTCATCCGAAAAAATAATCCAGTCAACACGCTCATACCGCATTTGCAGGATAACCAAATCATTGACACTTTCAAAATCAAACAACGTATAATCCAGAATCACCAGAGAATCAGGGAATAAAGTCAACAAAGTCACCAGCTCTTTCTTGTCATAAACTTCACTTATTTCAGGCATTTCTGTCTGATTTTGAAGCAAATAACACCAACCGGCTCTTGAAATATCCTGATTATCAGCAATTATTATTTTTCTCATACGGATTGAAAACTCTATTTGACTACAAAATTACGGATTATCTGTTGGTTATTCATCACAAATACAAAAAAAGACGACCAAAGTCGCCTTTTTTAAATCTTATTTCATTGTAGATTAATATTCCCAAAGATCTTCTTCGAAATTCAACAACTCAGTTTCAATTCGGTTTTGTTCTTTGTGAATACGTTCGTAAGTCAGTTCCGATTCCAGTAACATCCGATTAAACATATTACTGTCACCTAATATGAAACTTGAATACAATTTCTGAGCAAAGTACTCATCGTATGTCAAACGGGCTGTTTCATTACCATTTGGAATTACATACTGACGGGCTAAGTACGGACGAAGTTCATCAAAAGCAAACCAGCAAAGCACTGATTCCTGAAAGAATTTCATGGGATTCTTAGATTGTGAATTGTCGGGATGCAAAGCATAAATAGGAGCAATAGCAATAATTTTTGAATACATACGTGAAGTGTGTTTATCAAAAAATATAATTTCCTGAATCAAAAATTTATACTGATTCTTTACATAATTATAGTATTGGTCACCAACAATTTTGGCCTGTTTTGTAATCGGATTAATCTGAATCAGGTTGTTATCCATATTATTATCGTATGCAAAAGCTTTAGACAGCTCATCACCTTCTAAACGGGCGCTGTCATTAAACGATGGAACAATTTCTCTGGCATTTCGTCTGTATACCGGAATTCCTTTGCAAATTGCATCAAGCATAGTACGGAACAAACTTTTATACTGATCATTGGCACGCATAGGAAAATATAGCTGATAATTCTGTTTATCACGCATATCAATAATTCGGTAAACTTTTCTCGACCAAACAATATCATCCCAACGGTGATTCAAGTTTGTAATAGTGTCAGATAAAGCATCCATCTGTGTTGTTTGAACCTTTACATCTCCCTTCCGGTCAAAGAACGGAACCTGTTTTTCCTGAGCTGAGGTTAGTCCCGGAAAAAGTATAGTAATAATTAGCAACGAAACAATACAATATTTTTTCATATCAACAATGCTTTATTTGTTTAACGATTAATCCTAAATCTGAACCTGTATTAAGCCCAAACTTCTTTGTTTACCGTCAGGTCCGACAGCTTTTATATTTTTAAGAGTAAGAATTTCACCACCTTCCAATTTATCAATATCCGATAACATTCTGGAATTCAACTTTGAACCACTTGTATTTACTGAACCGAATATAGTTACCATTGTAAATGAAGTTACCGTAAAGTTGGCTTTTATAAGTTCATCCTGTCCGTAACTTGCAATAACAGTCAC
>CAIYOZ010000249.1 GCA_903927945.1 uncultured Bacteroidales bacterium
GATTATCAAAGCCGGAGTCATCAAGAATCCGCCACCCACACCCGCAAATCCACTTACTATTCCAACCGAAAAACTGAGGAATATCATTTGAAACAGATTTATTTCGATACCCGGTATCATTGGAAAAGTTATAGACATCTATTGCCCCATGGAGGAGTTTTGCTATCGCTCACTCAATTACATTTGATTACGTTCACCCACTGATAACTTCAATTTGCCTTTAATGTTTGATAGTAGCGAATCAATATGTCTGATACTTCTTTGCGACTGTATTCTTCAGGCGGCCTTTCACCCGCAGAGAGCATCTCCCTAATTCTTGTCCCACTGATGTTCAAATGATTTTCATTTGAGTGCGGGCATGTATTCAAAGTAGCCATAGAAAAGCAGCTATGGCACCAGAAAGTGTTATCTATTTTTAGAGGACGTATACTCAAGTCACTGGGACGAATTTCGTCGAATATCTTTTGAGCATCGTATGGCCCGTAATAATTGCCGACTCCGGCATGATCACGCCCGATAATAAGATGGCTGCACCCAAAATTTTGGCGTATTATTGCATGCAGCAAGGCCTCTTTCGGACCAGCATACCGCATTTCCATTGGATAGACCTTCAAAACCACCTTGTTTTTGGGATAATAATTTTCTAGCATCACTCTATAGCATTCCATACGCACATCGGCAGGAATATCCCCTGGTTTTAGGTTTCCCACTATAGGATGAATAAAAAGCCCGTCACATACTTCCATGGCGATTTTGGTCAAGTATTCATGAGAACGATGAATAGGATTTCTGGTTTGAAACGCTGCTACAGTTTCCCATCCTTTCTCGCAAAACAAGCTTCTAGTTTCAACAGGGCCGGCAAATTCTGGAAAACTCTTTCTATAACTACCCTCGCTGAACGCTACCACCGGGCCAGCCAGGTAAATATCTCCTTGATTGAAAGTTTTAGCTACTCCAGGGTGATTCAGGTCGGTGGTGCCAAACACCTGTCGAACTTCAAAGCTTTTATCGTATGTAAACATTTCCGTGATTGTCATAGAGCCCAAAATATCATCATTCAATGCGCTGGTCAGAGCGATTTTGTCACCTTCTCTAATAGCGTTTGCCTGTTCTGTAGTAATTGAAAGGGTTACCGGTATGGGCCAAAGCAATCCATTACCCAGACGCATTTCTTTGATTACTCTGAGGTAGTCCTCTTTTCCCATGAAACCTTCTAACGGGCTGAAGGCTCCCATCGCTAGCATGACGAGGTCTGATTCTTCCTTTGAACTCATTTTAACACTGGTAAGCAAAGAGGCAGCCTTCAAAGATGCCAACTGTTTTCCTTCATGAACCAACAATGGGATCAACTCCCCGCCATGCGGAGGTACCAGTTTAGACATTAATAATTACCTCTATTCTTTCATCCTCTGAATGATTATCAGAGTATTTCGATTCACTGCATTTTTATCTTAATAGCTTATGCAATAAGGAATGTTACATATATCCTAAGTCGCGCAGCCTGGCCATCATTTGTTCTTTGTCCTGTCTTCTACCGGCTCTCTCTGTAGTATGCTCAAGGTCTTGTTCCCAGGCAGGCACCCCTGGTTCAGCTATGGCGCTGGTGGTTTTAGCCCCCAGGGAGCGATATCCTTTCTCGTAGAGAACGCAATAAGGTATTTTGTAAACCTCATAAGTATCCCAGAGTAGTCTTTCAGTAAAATGTAGTATGGGTTTAATGCGCATGTGTTCCGGAATTAAGTGA
>CAIYOZ010000250.1 GCA_903927945.1 uncultured Bacteroidales bacterium
CAATTAACCAATCAACCAATTAACCAATTAACCAATCAACCAATTAACCAATCCCCTCAATTCCCAATACCAATTTTCCCCTGTTTTGATAAATCCAGGTTAAAAACAATGCGTATCCGGTTATTGATGGATCCGGTGATGGATTGCACATTACCGGTTACTAACAATGGAATGTGTATTTCAAAAAGGTTCCAGAGACCGACTTTAATGCCGGCTTCACCAAATAACAAAGAATTATAATCAGGTCCAAGACTGTGATCGTTCAGTAACACATTGACAAAGGGCTTAATGCCCAGTTTACCGGCTTTTCCGGGTAAACTGCTGGACAATGAAAGAGAAACCAACCACTTGCTGTATCCTAATTTTTCATTCACAGGTGATACTAACCCACCTTCTGTAACAGTCATTTGCCTGGAGAAGAAGGAAGTCGGATAACTACTAAACCTGTCGGGATACGTGCCATCATAAAGATACAGGTCACGACCACTCCTGGCACTTGGTGCCAGCCCATAAAATGCATAGGTTGGATTGCTGTGAATCATGGTGCCTGCAAAAGCCCTTATTTCCAGTCCGTTTGCCCTGCCTACATAGCTTTTTTGATAATCGAAATCGACCGTTGCTTTTTGATACGAAGGGCCTGATTCAGCAGAAATGAGCAGGTTGAATGGATTAATTAAACCTGTTTTTTGTACATTGTATCCCAATTGGACATAGGGATTAAGGGATGCCGGTTTCAGATTCTCAATCTGATAAAGATCGGAAGCCAGTATGTATCGGGCACGTATGGATTGACGGATGGGGTTAATCATTTTATCCGGCCTTAACTGAATATCCAGACCTGCCATTACTTTTTGATACTCATGATTACCGGGAGCGCCAAATTGAGTCCCTTCAAGTGATACAGTTGCCATCCTGATTGCATTATTATAAGGAGTTATGTTGTAGGATACTTTTCCGTACCCCGTTAGTCTATTGCTGCCAAAGGAATAAAAAGGGACTAAAATGTATTCGAAAGGCTTGGGAATCAGGAGCCCATTGTACAGTGCCAGACCAACCATAAGACCGTCCTCTTTATTCCAGTTGACCACCGGTATATACATCAAGGGATGTTTTTCGGGTTCCTCGAGACTAAATAAAAGTTGCGGTTGTATCGGATCGGCTTTTGGAAAAATACCCGAAGTACGTATATTGTTATTCAGCCTGTTAATCTCCGGCATGACATGATTTGGATCAATCCTGAATTCAGTAATAGGTGAATTATCCGGCACCTCTATCCACTTTTGCCCTTTGAAACCGTCTATCCATTTCTCGAAATATACTGAATCCTTTGAAATCCCTGCTATCAGGACCGGAGATACCATTTCACCCACATTTTTAATGAGCAACTGGTGGTTTTCGTAGCGCACCATTTTATAGTCGAGGCGCTTGGTCGTCCCAATCAAATCGACAAAAAACCAGCTTAAGTCTTTATCGGTATGCGATTCAAATACCTTGCGAAGGTCTTCCGGTTGTGGATGTTTGAATTTCCATTGCCTGTAATAATCGTGCATGATGGAGTCAAATAGCGGTTCCCCCAGATATGCCCGAAGATAATTGAAGCTGATAGCTGCTTTGTTATAAGGCATTAACGTGTAATTCTCTGTATTATAATCAGTCGATGTCAGGTTTGCAGGTTGTTCCAGGTTGCTGCGTGCCTGAATAAGCCATTCGAGTTCCATCTTTTGTCGTTCCGGGATGTTGGCAATATGAAAGAACTTTGCCTGGCTTGGTTTCTTCATGTAATCCTGCCAGAGTTTTTTATCAGGATACCATTTGTCCATATATCTCATTTCATACGAAGTAGTAATCCCTTCATCCATAAAGGGGAACCGCCGCTCATTGGAGCCAAGTGCCCCGTAAAACCAGTTGTGGCAGGCTTCGTGGGTAATCACATTGTCCAGCGTATAGGCATCCTTGGTAAGTCCGATCACGGTGATCCCCGGATACTCCATTCCCAGGCCTGCATTCAGTGCACTCTGCACAGCAGTAAAACTGCTGTAAGGATAATCGCCGATCCATTCCGAGTAATCCAGGATGGAATGATTCATATAGGGGATTGCATTTTTCCATAATTCTGACTGCTGATTGGTAAACATAAGCCAGGTGGTGACTGTTTTGCCCGATGTTGGGAGTATAACCTTACCCTTTAAGACATGAAAGCGTTTATCTGCAAACCACGCGAAATCATGAATGTCGCTCCCCACATAGTGGAGTGTTTTTAGTTGAGAGGACGATTTAGGAAAATCAATCTCCCCTTTATTGGAAGTTTTCATCCAGGAAGTATCGGCTGCCATTTTAGTAAGCATTGCCAGTTCCTCTTTGTTCTGCAGGTTTCCGGTGGCACCCACTATGTAATTCTCTGGCAAGGTTATGTGTACATCAAACCTGCCGAATTCAGAATAAAACTCTCCTTCATCAAGATAGGGCATCTGGTGCCATCCTGTTTGATCATATACAGCCGGCTTCGGGTACCATTGTGAAATCTGATAAGATTCACCGATATGGCCTAATCTTGACGTAACTCCCTTGGGAATCTTTACATGAAAAGGGGTAGATATCCGGATGGACTGTCCCGGATTTAACGGTTTGTTCAACATGAGTTGGCAAATGTCAGGCTGATTCAAAAGATAATGCCAATGAACGGGTTGATCGTTGACTTTAAAATTCAATGAATCAATGTACCCTTGCAGCTCCGGATCATTAAACAACTTTTGTTTTCCTTTTTTCGTGAGGAGTTGTTTCGCTAAATCCGTTTTATTGACTGAATAAGCGTTGGGCCATACGTGAAAATACAGAAAGTGAAGTGTATCGGGCGAATTATTGATATATTCAATTCTTTCGTAGGCGGATAATTCGTGACTTCTGTCATTCAGTGTTACATCAATCGTATAATTTACGTTCTGTTGAAAGTATTTCTGTGCAGAGGCTTTTGGAAACATTCCCAGGAGCATCATACAAATGAGTATGCTTAATTTTGTTCCAGTCGATCCGAAATGTTTCTTGAATTCTTTCACAGGTTGTGTATTTATATTTGTTTATATATTGTAACAATATGGTTGACATAATGACTGAAAATATTTATAAACTCCTTCAATTAAAGTCAAAGGTTGGTATATAAAATAGAGTTCTGTAAATTATACAGAACTCTATTACTTGTTAATTGCATTTCTGTTGAATTATCATTTAAATTTATAGGCATTGAATCGATATAAGTATGTGGAGCAATATAATGTCTTAATACAATACACATAGCA
>CAIYOZ010000251.1 GCA_903927945.1 uncultured Bacteroidales bacterium
ATAGAACTTGCACATTTTGGGAGTAAGGTAGGAATCATAGATAAAATTTAAAACGATTCAATTTGCATAAATTCATATATTACACTGAATATCTTTGTTTTATGACAAATAAAATTATAAAACCACTGCGTATTTAGATATTTCAACCAAATAATAACTTCTTCGCGTTCGCGACAAGTTCAGCGAATTAACATCCATCCATATTAACCTGACTTTTAAATTATCTTCGTTCAACCCATCCTTTCTCCGAAGTACTGAAATTAATTTCCTCCTGATTTGCTATCCCTCACTTCTTATTTCGGTTTACTGCCTCGTTGGCCTTCCGATACCAACCGTTCTTACAATCTATACCCTTTGTTCGGAGTTCCGAGGGACTTTGGAGGGGGTTGGCTGAGGGTTTGGAGGGCTGCATCCCTACGAACCCCCTAGCAACCCCCTAGCAACACACTGGCAACCCCCTCGGAACTATAGGGGGAGTAAGAGTGAAGAAAGAGGAAAGCAAGGATAACAATCGAGTAATCAATCAACCAATTAACCAATCATCTTAATCAACCAATTAACCATCTTAGCAATCTATCAATAACCCAATTAACCGTTTAACTAATTAACCAATTAACCAATTAACCAAATAACCACATTTTTTAGTAATTTTGCAGGCTGAAAACAGATTCATCACAACAGGTATGCGCATTTTAATTCAACGGGTGAGTAAGGCATCAGTAGAAATCGATCACCGGATTACTTCCTCCATTTCACAGGGATTGCTGGTTTTGGTGGGAATTGAAGAGGCTGATACCACGGAAGATGCTGATTGGCTGGCTGGGAAAGTGACGGGGTTGCGTATATTCGATGATGATAAAGGGGTTATGAACCGGTCGGTACTCGATATACAAGGTAAAATACTGGTGGTAAGCCAGTTCACCTTGCATGCACAGACAAGGAAAGGGAACCGCCCTTCGTATATCAAAGCGGCCAAACATGAGACAGCCATACCGCTATACCATCATTTTTGTAATGAACTGAGCCAACGACTTGGAAAAGAAGTGCAAACCGGGACTTTTGCTGCCGATATGAAGGTGGCGTTGGTAAATGATGGGCCTGTCACCATTTGGATGGACAGTAAGAACAAGGAGTAATGCCCCCTCAATCCCCCAAAAGGGGACTTTAAGATTTAAATTGATTTTGAATAAATGTATAAACTCAAAATATAGCTATTCTTTATTCCCCATTGGGGGATTGAGGGGGCTTACCAACATTATGAAAAGACATATCCCAAATTTCATTACCTGTCTGAACCTGTTCTCAGGTTGTGTGGCATCATACCTGGCATTCAAAGGAAATTACCAGGGGGCTTTTATTGCTATCCTGATAGCATCTGCATTCGACTTTATGGATGGTTTTGCTGCCCGATTACTGAAAGCATATTCTGCCATGGGAAAAGAACTGGACTCGTTGGCCGATATGGTCAGTTTCGGGTTGGCACCCGGAGCCATTGTCTTTTCAGTGCTGACCGAATGCAAGATCAATGAATGGCTTCCTTTTGTGGGGTTCCTGATACCTGTTTTTTCAGGACTTCGGTTGGCTAAATTCAATATCGATGATCGCCAAAGCACCTCTTTCCTTGGACTGCCCGTACCGGCAAATGCTATTTTCTGGGCAGGGTTGGTTTATTCATTTCAGTCGATCCTAATGGATAATATCTGGGCACTGGTAGTGCTGATCGTAATTTTCAGCCTTTTACTGGTATCCGAACTTCCCATGTTCTCGCTTAAGTTTAAAAATGTAGCCTGGAAAAACAATCAGACGCAATACTTATTCCTGATAGGATGTGTCGTCATTTTGGCGATTTTCGGGTTAAACGCCTTTGCCATTATCATTTCGTGGTACATTGCCATGTCGGTTTTTGTCGTTCTGTTTAAAAAAGCGGTTTAAAACAATACAATACACATAGTTCACATAGACACATAGGTCCACATTGTTTTAATTAATTATGATTATTATATCAATTACAATTTAACATACAGAAGTAACTTTATATTTGTAAATTAAATCAGCAACTGATTAAACTGTAATTTTTAAGTTTTTTGATATCGGACTATGTCATACTATGTATTCTTTCTATGTGGTTCTATGTGTTTTGAATTAAGACATTAAATTATTCTACGTACTTAGTTCTTCATGATTGACACGTTTAGGGGTATAATCTATTCCTAAATAATTTTCGGTTATCGTGGTATATTCGTACTTTTGCAACAAATAGAGCTTCCATGTCCATCAGCATATCCAATCTGACCAAGAAATACGGGGAACAAACTGTTCTGAACAACATTACCTTCGAAATCGGAGAAGGGGAAGTGGTGGGTTTCCTGGGTCCAAACGGAGCGGGCAAAACCACTACCATGCGTATCCTGGCCGGAGCTTTGCCGTATGACACCGGAGAGGTGAAAATCTGCGGGGTGGAAGTGAACGACGACCCCTTGAAGACGAAGGGTTTCGTGGGGTATCTGCCGGAACAAAATCCGCTGTACCTGGAGATGTACGTAAAAGAATTTCTACTGTTTGTAGCCGATACGTACGGCCTAGGGAAAGAAAGCATCCAACGGGTAAATGAAGTGATCGACCTGGTGGGATTACGACCTGAATTTCAGAAGAAGATCGGGCAACTCTCAAAAGGTTTCCGCCAACGGGTAGGACTGGCCCAGGCATTGATACCAAACCCGAAAGTGCTGATACTCGATGAACCCACCACGGGACTCGATCCGAACCAACTGGAAGAAATCAGGAACCTGATCCGCGAGATCGGGAAAGATAAGACGGTATTGCTCAGCACCCATATCATGCAGGAGATCAAGGCCATTTGCAACCGGGTGATCGTGATCAACAAGGGAGACATTGTGGCCGATTATACCGATTTATCGAAGCTGAAAGCCTTTGACGAAAACAGTTACCACGTGGAAGTGGAGTTTGCCGAAGAGGCATTCATTGAATCGCTGGAAAATCTGGAGAGTGTGAGTATTGTGAAAGAAGTGGATTCTCATCATTTTACGATTATTGCTAATCATGATATCCGTGCTGACTTGTTTGATTTTGCCGTTAAGACGGATAACAAGATATTGACTATGAAGCCGATAGAAAGAAGCATGGAAGAGGTGTTCAGGAGTTTAACGAACTAAACAACTTTTCGAAAGTTCCAAACTTTGGAAAAGTTACACGAGAAAAATAGATGGAAGAAACCAATTTCGACATACGCAACAACCGTACAGGGGAAAAGGAGTTTGAGAACGCCTTACGGCCACTGACCTTCACGGACTTCAAGGGACAGAATAAGATTGTCGAGAACCTGAAGATCTTCGTGCAGGCTGCCCGTATGCGTACCGAATCGCTTGACCATGTGCTGCTACACGGACCTCCGGGATTGGGGAAAACCACGCTATCAAACATTATAGCCAACGAGCTGAACGTTGGGTTCAAGATCACATCAGGGCCGGTACTCGATAAACCAGGTGACCTGGCGGGACTGTTGACGAGCCTGGAACCGAATGATGTATTGTTTATTGATGAAATCCACCGCCTGAGTCCCATCGTGGAAGAGTACCTGTATTCGGCCATGGAGGATTACCGGATTGACATCATGATTGATAAGGGACCCAGTGCACGATCCATACAACTGGAACTGAATCCTTTTACACTCATTGGGGCTACCACCCGCAGCGGACTGCTTACTGCACCTTTAAGGGCACGGTTTGGGATCAACTGCCACTTCGAGTATTACGACATTGAAGTGATCACCGGCATTATCAAACGTTCGGCTCACTTGTTGAATGTGAAAATTGAAAATCAGGCAGCCCTGGAGATTGGTGGACGAAGCCGTGGAACCCCGCGTATTGCCAACGCATTATTGCGTCGGGTAAGGGATTTTGCCCAGGTAAAAGGAAACGGAAGCATCGACATGGAGATTGCCTGTTATGCACTGGAAGCATTGAATATCGACAAGTACGGGTTGGACGAAATCGACAATAAGATTCTGACAACCATCATTGATAAATTCCAGGGAGGACCTGTCGGATTAACCACCATTGCCACCGCCTTGGGAGAAGATGCCGGAACACTGGAAGAAGTCTACGAACCATTCCTGATCAAGGAAGGATTCCTGAAACGGACACCTCGTGGACGAGAAGTGACAGAACTTGCGTATAAGCATTTGGGAAGGGTGAGACTGGGAGAAACGGGAAGCCTGTTTTAGGAATGAGGAGTGAGGAATGAGTGAATAGTTGGTAGTAAAAAAAGGAAGTAAGTATTTAGAATTCTAACAAGAGTGTTTAGCAATAAGAACATTTACCTTCTCACCTTTGAATAAGTAGAGGAAAAGTAATATTAGCGATTTATTTGTGTAATACATTTAAAGATAATGAACTTATTGTTTTTGTATAGGTTATATATTTTGTTAATTACATGATATTCTAAAGTACAAGTTTAGATTATCATGAATATTTTATAAATAGAAACATGTATAAACGGAAACAAGTATTTAAAGATTCGGAGGATGAAAGTCTTTTTTTGTGGGGTGCACGTCAGACAGGAAAAAGCACTTTGCTGAAAGAATTGTTTCCAGATGCACTTTGGTTCGATTTATTGCTCTCGAACATTTATGAATCATTGAGTCGGAAACCGGACATACTGCGGGAGACTGTTTTGGCAAATCCGTCAGTTACACCGGTAATAATTGATGAAATACAGCGAATACCATCATTATTGAATGAAGTTCACTGGTTGATTTCCAATTATAACACCCGTTTCATATTATGCGGATCAAGTCCGAGAAAGATATTACGGTCAGGTTCGAATTTGTTGGGAGGTCGCGCTTTACGATATGAACTTTATCCGTTGATAAGTGTGGAAATACCGGATTTTGATTTGATGAGAGCCTTGAACAATGGTATGTTGCCTAGACATTATAATTCTAAAAGTCCTAATAAATTAATTTCTGCCTATATCGGAAGTTATTTGCGGGATGAGATAGTTACAGAAGCGCGGATTCGAAATGTGGGTTTATTTTCGAGATTCCTGGAAGTTGCAGCGTTAACAAACGGCGAAATGGTTAATTATGCTAATATTGCAACCGATTGTGGGATTAGTGGTCCAACAGTGAAAGAATATTTTCAGATATTGGAAGATACTTTAATTGGCCGATATTTGCCTTCTTTTCAGAAAAGGCCAAAACGCAGAGTGATTGTAGCACCTAAGTTTTATCTTTTCGATGTAGGTATTGCCAATTATTTATTAAACCGGGGAAGGATTGAAAAAGGGACTGAGCTTTTTGGGAAAGCCTTTGAACATTTTATTTATCAGGAAATTTATGCACATAGCAAATACTCGCAGCTTAATTACCCGATATATTATTGGAGAACGGCTTCACAATTGGAAATAGATTTTGTGTTGGGTGACCATGAAGTGGCGATAGAAGTTAAATCGACAGACCAAGCTAATTCCCGACATATAAAAGGACTAATCGCATTTTCAGAAGAATATAACGTTGATAAATTAATTTTGATTAGCAATGATCCCCTTCCAAGATTGATTGGTAATATCTTGATTTTACCTTGGAAAGTATTTTTAGAAAGATTGTGGGTTGGTGGAATAATGAATACATCATATTAAACTCAATTGATTATGGAAGAATTAGTAACGGTAAGGTCATTTAGCTGGTCAACTGAATTTGAGATGGCTAAATCATACCTGGAATCATATGAAATAGAATGTTTCGGGCAGGATGAGATCCTAAACCGGGATTATGTGAACGCAAATGGAGGGATTAAGCTTCAGGTACGTTCCGATCAGGCGGAAGAAGCTATCAAGCTTTTGTTGGAAGGTGGATACTTGAAAGCAGAAGATTTTGAACCTTCGACAGAAATGAAGTGGGTGGAAAAGGTGCTGGGATTCTTTAAAAGGAATGAAAAGTAAAGAATCAGAAGTAAGAGGTAAGGGGTAAGAGGTAAGAGGTAAGGAATGAGATATGAGGAATTAGGAATTAGGAAAGAGGAAAGAGGAAAAAAGAAACATGATTAACATTGAGTTACAGAATAAGGATCTAATACAATCGATTGTATCGTTAATTGACGGTGCGCGAGAACGTGTTGCTCTAACTGTAAACAGTGAGCTTACCCTTTTATATTGGAATATCGGGAAACAAATCAATGAAGATATTCTGAAAAATAGCAGGGCAGATTATGGGAAAACTGTAGTTTCTGAACTTAGTAAAGCATTAATTACTAAATATGGTGAAGGCTTTAGTAAAAGGAACTTACATAATTTTATAAAATTCAGTGAATCCTACTCAGAGATTCAGATTGTGCAGACACTGTCTGCACAATTAAGCTGGTCACATTTCTATTCACTAATTTATATCAAAGAAAAGGTAAAACGCGAATTTTATACTCAAATGTGTATTCATGAACGCTGGAGTGTACGCACATTACAGGAAAGAATGAGCAGTATGCTTTTTGAGAGGACTGCTATCAGCCGGAAACCAGAACAAACCATTCTTACTGATCTGGAGGTCTTGAGAAATGAAAAAAAAGTAAGCCCTGATTTGACTTTTCGAGATCCTTATTTTCTTGACTTTCTTGGATTACACGATTCGTATAGTGAGAAAGATTTGGAATCGGCTATTCTGGTTAATCTGCAACATTTCATTACAGAAATGGGAACAGAATTTGCTTTTCTTGCCCGACAGAAAAGGATTATCATTGATAATGAGGATTTCTATATCGATTTACTTTTCTATCATCGTGGGTTGAAATCCCTGGTTGCCATTGATTTAAAACTTGATAAGTTTAAAGCAGCTTACAAAGGAACTATGGAATTATACCTGCGCTGGCTTGAGCAAAATGAACAAAAGGAGGGAGAAAACAAACCCATCGGACTCATACTTTGCACTGAAAAATCGCCTGAACAGATAAAATATCTCATGCTTGACACTAACGAACAAATAAAAGTGGCAGAATATATGACTATATTACCAACAAAAAAAGTACTGGAGCAAAAACTTCAGAAAGCTATTGAACTGGCACAAAACTCAATATCGAAATTAACAACTAATATTTAAAAGGGGTAGTAGATTTATGGCAGAACAGATGAGAAAACTGGCGAAGGAGACCGCCATGTACGGAGTCAGCAGCATTTTAGGGAAATTCCTGAACTGGATGATGGTACCTTTGTACACATACGTTCTGGCTAGCCCGGCGGATTATGGTATTGTTACAAACCTGTATGCCTGGACAGCATTGTTATTGGTCATGCTGACCTATGGCATGGAAACGGGCTTCCTGAGGTTTGCCAACAAGAATAAGGATGAAGCCGGAAAAGTATACAGCACCACATTAATTGCCGTTGGCGTTACCTCCACCATATTTGCGTTGGTTTGTATTATCTTTTCACATCCGATAGCCAATGCCATGGGGTATCCCCATCATTCGGAATTCATTGCTATGTTGGGCACCGTAGTGGCATTTGATGCCTTTGGTTGTATCCCGTATGTATACCTGCGATTTAAAAACAGACCAGTACGGTTCGTTGCCTTAAACTTGTTTGCCATATTCGTCAATATTTTCTTTAATATCTTTTTCCTGGTAATCTGCCCCTGGTTAATGGTAAAGGCACCAACGCTTATCAACTGGTTCTATGATCCTCATTATGGTGTAGGGTATGTGTTTATCTCCAATATATTCTCAACGGCACTGGTGACAATAGCTTTATTGTTTGATGTGTTTGTCGTAAAATTTGAGTTTGACAAGGCATTGCTAAAACAAATGCTCCGGTATTCATTGCCATTGGTAGTATTGGGAATTGCCGGAACTATGAACCAAACGCTGGATAAAATACTCTTCAAAATGTTAATGCCGGGTGTAAAAGGAGCCACTGAATTAGGAATCTATGGTGCCACTTCAAAGATTGCACTCGTCATGATGATGTTCACCCAGGCATTTCGATACTCCTACGAGCCATTTATTTTTGCACAGAAAAAAGACAAAAACAGTCTGGAAGCCTATGCTGATGCGATGAAGTTCTATATATTGTTTGCATTATTTATATTCCTGGGAATGGTACTTTACATGGATATCTTTAAATACGTGATCCAGCATAATTATTGGGTAGGATTAAATGCAGTGCCTGTAGTACTCTTCTCATTCATTTTTCAGGGTATCTTTTTCAACTTATCCCTTTGGTACAAACTGACGGATAAAACAATGTATGGCGCCTGGTTCTCTGTGCTTGGGACGGTTATCATTGTGATATTGAACGTACTTTTAGTTCCGGTTTACAGTTATATGGGTTGTGCCTGGGCCGCATTTACCTGTTATTTTGTGATTATGGTCGTTTCTTACATCTATGGACAGAAACATATGCCAATCAAATATGACTTGAAGACCATCGGACTATATACGTGTGTCACCCTTTTGTTTTACGCCATCAGCCTGTTTATCAAAACACCCTATTCAATTCTGAATGTCGCCTTAAAATCAGTATTAATGGTTGCATTCCTGGTATTACTGATCAAACGGGATTTCCCTTTGAGAACAATTCCGGTTATTAATCGATTTTTTAAATAGTGAAAAAAGAAATGGAAAAACTGCATATACTTACACCTGTCAAAGATTCAATAGAGACGGCCCTCAGAACCATAAAAAGCGTCATGGAATCGGATATTCAGGTGGAATTCACCTATACGGTTTACAATGATTTCAGTTCGGACGAAACAACCGAAATACTGGAAAAGGAATCGGAGAGACTTGGATTTACATTATTCAACCTGAAAAGTGTCACTATGCATCCATCACCCAATTATTTATTGATCCTGCAAATTGCACAACATGGTGCTAATTTTGAAAATGCCCATATGTTGATTGTTGAATCAGACGTTATTGTACAGAAGAATACGATTCAACAACTGTATGACTCCATAACCACCCTGGACAAAGCGGGCATGATCGCTGCAGTGACCACCGATATGAACGGGAAAGCGAATTTCCCGTATCTGTATGCCCAGAAATATAAACAGGGAATCCTGAATACCCACAAGCGTCTCAGTTTTTGTTGTACCCTGTTGACAAAATCATTTTTATCTTCATTTAATTTTGATACGTTGAATCCCGAAAAAAACTGGTTTGAAGATTACATTTCTACTAAATCAATTGAGTTGGGCTTTAAGAATTACTTGCTAACATCGCTCCCTGTAGTACATTTTGATAACGGCAGCAGGCAACTTAAAATCTTAAAATTCTTGCAGTCATTAAAACATTAATGGAGTAATAAAACAATGCACTATTAAATAAATACAGTTGAAATTCGTTTTATCATAAAAACATCAACCCTATTACTATTCAGTTCATTAAAAACAATGTTCTGACAAGCTAAAAAACGATCTTTTTGCAATATAAACACACAAAATTAAAGAACATGAATTTTATCAGGTTATGTAACCAAATTTTCAATGAATCGGTCCTTGATTACCATAAGACAGACCATGTTGATGCTCCGATTAACAACAACTATGAGCTTAAAAGCATTGAGTACTATCTTTATCTAAAAAACTGGATTGATGCGGTTCAATGGCATCTGGAGGATATTATACGTAACCCGGCGATTGACCCTGTAGAGGCACTGGCACTAAAGCGTAGAATAGACAAATCGAATCAGGACCGAACAGATCTGGTTGAATTAATCGACAGTTATTTCTATGACCAAAATAAGGATGTATTGGTTAAATCAACTGCAACCTCGAACACAGAGAGTCCTGCCTGGGCCGTAGACAGGTTGTCGATCCTACATTTGAAAATATATCACATGCAACAGGAAGTTGACAGAAAAGACACTTCAGCAGAACACCATGCCCAATGCCTGACGAAATTAAACATATTGCTGGAACAGAAAGAAGATTTATCAACTTCCATTCAACAGCTGATTGATGATATTGCCACAGGTGAAAAAAAGATGAAAGTTTACAAGCAGATGAAGATGTACAACGATCCGGCATTGAATCCGGTTTTATATGGTAAAAGCAAGTAATGTCAAAAATATTAATCATACGTTTTTCGGCATTAGGAGATGTGGCCATGACCATTCCGGTGATTTATTCACTGGCATCCAACTATCCCATGCACGAAATATACGTATTAAGCCGGAAACAGTTCGAGCCATTGTTTGAAATGCTGCCGGAAAATGTACATTTCATTGGAGCTGATCTTTCGGAGAAACACCACGGAGTATCAGGATTGAATAAATTATACAGTGAACTGAAGGTTGAAAAATTTGATTACATAGCTGATTTTCATTCTGTACTACGTTCAAATTATCTATTGTTAAGGTTTAAATTGGATGGAATCAAATCGGCAAGGATTGATAAGGGCCGACCGGAAAAGAAACAGCTAACACGGAAAAAACATAAACTGGTAATTCCACTTCAAACCAGTTTCTCCCGGTATCAGGAAGTACTGGAAAGGTTGGGATTTCATTTTGACCTGCAGTTCGCATCGCTCTTTGAAAAGAATCAACAGGATAGATTTCAGGCGGATACGGTGTATGGTAAAAAGACTGATGTAAAGTGGCTTGGCATTGCCCCTTTTGCCAAACATAAAGGGAAAGTCTATCCGTTGGAGCTTCAAGAGAAAGTAATTTCGCATTTTGCAAGCGATGAGCGAGTGAAAGTATTTATATTTGGTGGTGGGGTCGCTGAAAAAAACATAGTGGATACATGGGTTGATAAATACCCTTCCCTATATTCTGTCGTTGGCAAACTTAATACAAGTCAGGAACTGGCCTTCATGAGTCAGTTGGATTTGATGTTTTCCATGGATTCGGCCAACATGCATCTGGCTTCACTGGTAAATACTACAGTCGTTTCTTTTTGGGGAGCTACACACCCCTATGCCGGTTTTTTAGGTTGGAATCAATCTTTAGAAAACACCATTCAAACTGATTTATTTTGCAGACCCTGTTCTATTTACGGACAAATACCGTGCTATAGAAAAAATTATGAATGCCTATACCAAATTACGCCGGAACAGATCATTGCACGCATAAGTAATTTGCTCTTTAACCCTTCTGAAACATCTACAGCTACTTCCCCTATAGTTATCTAATAAATAAGCCCTTCAAAATGATTAGCATTATTGCCGCTGTTTACAACCAATATGAAATGAACAAGTTGTTTCTCGAGACACTCGAAAAATACACACATAACAAGTATGAATTACTTATTATTGATAATGGTTCAACTGATGGAAGTCAGGAGTTATTTAGAAATCATGGAGCCACAGTCATCCAAAACGCAGCTAACTATTCATACCCATATTGCCAGAATCAAGGGATAGAATTGGCAAAATACGATATCCTTGCATTTTTTAACAACGATATCATAGTAAGCCCGGAATGGGATTTAAAGTTGATAGAATCAATGAAAACGCACCATCTGGATGTATGTGGATTCGGGTGCAATGATACCATTGAAAAGGGATTCGAGGATATTCACATGATTAAGAGGAAGTGGAAAAAAGTAAAAAACCCAATACATACTCTGTTCGGTTGCCGCTCATTCGCTTTGAAATGGATGATGAAATTTATGTATGGTAATTGGGAAAACTGGACAGATAACTGGGCTAAAAAATATAAAGGAGAAATACGCGAAGGACTTTCAGGTTCGTGTGTTATTTGCACCAGACATGCCATCAATATTATTGGACGCTGGGATGAGAGGCTGCAGACTGCAGATTTTGATATCTTTCTGAGAACAAAAAAAAGACATCTTGAACGGGGCGATATCCTACCACCAAGTAATATAATGGATATTTATGTTCATCATTTTGGAAGATTAACAATGAAAAAGAATCACCCGGTTTTTTTTGATAATGCAAACATAATGGAACTAAAACAGAAATGGGGCGACAGTGCAAATCCACTCCTCAAGGATATAAATGTTCAATTAACTGACCGGCTACGAAAATTAGAATTGAACGAGTCCAGAAAATGAAATGTGAGATAATAAGGAATTCGTTTACAATTATTTATCCCAACCATATTCAGAACATATCATCAGATAATATCCAAGCAAATGTCATTTAATCAGCATTGAAAATGAAAATTGTCATAAATCCAAAATACAGCAGCTTAAGTTCATTTATTGAAAACATCCCAACCATTTTCTTAAATGAAGGAGTAACGATTTATAAGGCACGGAATGAACTAAAATGCTTCACTACAGATTATAACATTGTCGTAAAAAAATACAAGAAACCTCATTTATTCAACAGAATTGCTTACTCATTCTTTCGTCCATCAAAAGCAAAACGTGCTTATGAATATGCGCTAAAATTATTGGCACTTGAAGTGGAATCACCTGCACCAATTGCATACATAGAACAATCGAGCTTTGGGTTGTTTACGATCGGCTACTTTATTTCGATTTACGAAAAAGATTATTCCGACATTCGGGAATTAATGAAAGGAACGAAAAAAGATGATGTATTGTTAAAAGAACTATCACTCTTTATAGCCAATATACACAACAAAGGTATTTTGCATTTAGACATGTCACCCGGGAACATCTTATACAAAAAATCCGACAGCGTTTATCATTTTAGCCTGATTGACATCAACAGAATGAAATTTCTACCCTCAATTTCAGTTGAAAAACGGTATAAAAGCTTTAAACGGTTATCGGACAACCAACTTGTTTTGACGGCCATAGCTAAACTTTATGCAAAGGCTTCAAATTTGAATGAGACAGAAACCGTTGAACAAATCACGCGGTATAACACAGAATTTTTCTTAAACAGAGAATCATGAGAATAGGATATGATGCTAAAAGATTATTCTGTAATAATCGGGGATTAGGGAATTACAGCCGGGATTTATTACGAATTTTAAATGAGTTTTATCCTGAAAACCAATATGATTTATTCACACCGAAGATTAAGATTGATGTTGAGATCAATCCGATGAATACACAGGTCATCCAACCCAATGGCATTTATAAATTCTTACCATCATCATTCTGGAGAAGTGTTGGCATCAAATCTGACATCAAGAGGTTGGGTGAAGATATTTTTCATGGATTAAGCCAGGAGCTACCAATTGGCATTGAGAAGTTACCTATCAAAAAAGTTATTACTTTTCATGACGCAATTTTTATACGTTATCCCGAATTATATCCATCAACCTATCGAAAATTATTTTCGATCAAGAACATGCAAAGTTGCAGGATTGCTGATCGGATCATAGCCATTAGTGAGCAATCCAGACAGGATTCCATTGAATTCTTTAAAGCCGATCCCAATAAGGTAGAGGTTATTTATCAGGGATGTAACAACATTTTCAGGTATAAAGCATCATCTCAAAATAAAGAGCAAGTTAAAAGAAAATATAATTTACCTTCCGATTATCTCTTGTTTGTTGGAGCTATTGAACCCAGAAAAAACATCGCGTCAATTCTACGGGCTATTTATCAGGAAAAAATTGATATCCCTTTGATTATCGTTGGTCGATGTACTGATTATACGCAGGAGTTGATGAAATTAGCAGAACAATTGAAAATTTCAACACGGATATATTTCTTACACCATGTTGAAACCAATGATTTGCCTGCCATTTATCAACTAGCACAACTATTGATCTATCCTTCAATCTTCGAAGGGTTTGGTATTCCAATTCTCGAAGCACTATGCAGTGAGACGCCGGTAATAACTTCCATTGGAGGCTGCTTCGAAGAAACAGGAGGAGAATTCAGTATCTATGTTCATCCTGAAAGTGCAGACGAAATAGCAACCGCTATCCAGAAAGTGTTGACGGATTCTTTACTTCAAAAAGAAATGAAGGCCAAAGGACTGATTCACGCGGAGAATTTCAAAGATGACAAAATAGCTGAAAAAGTAATGGACTTATACAAAAGAATTTGAAAATCCCCATGAAACTACAATTGTCAGTCCTTTTTACCAAAAACAATTTTTTATTTTCTTAATTAATCTTATAGTCCATTAGTATTCGAGCAAAATAAAAAATAAAGAGGTATTCTGTGGTAGAAATAGCTTATTTTTGTTAGAGTTTTATGAATTTTCTAACTTAAAGGTTATAAATTTATAGATCTATTTAAAATAAATTTAAGTGTTGTTATAAAAACGATCTATTCATATGAAAATCTTATTTGTAAATTTCATAAAATTCTGGGGTGGTGGTGAAAGCTGGACCTACCAGGTTATGGATGAACTTAAAAAAAGAAATCATTCCATAATACTCTTATCAAATACTCAAAGCAAATTGCGATTGATAGCAGAACAGAATGGTATTGAAACACACTCTTTCAAGGTTAGCAAACTTTCCTTTTTAGATTTTTTATTACAATCAAAAATTAAAGAAACAATTAATAAAATTAAACCCGATGTTATTTTTCTGAATAGTTCTTTGGAACTTAAAACTATAGGTTTAATACTTAAATCGTGCGGCTGTTCAAAAGTCATTTTTACCAGAGGAATCCCCTCCCACATGAAATTGAATCCTTTAAAACGTTACTTGTTCTCCCATGTTGTAACAAACGTAATTGTGAATTCAAATTATGTAAAAGAGAGTATTTGGAACATAACGAAACACTTAAAAAATGAGCCAGTAATTATCTATCATGGCATACAGCCTAATTCTTTAATATCCACAGAAGGTAATACAAAAAACATTGCGATTGTTGGTAGATTGTCTCATGAAAAAGGAGTCGACATTGCATTACACGTTATGCAACAGGTTTTGTTATCAGAGCCTCAAGCGAAGCTTTGGATTATTGGCGAAGGAAAAGAAAGAGAGAATTTGACAAATTTAGCCGTAGAACTGGGGATACAAAACTCTGTTACTTTCTTTGGTTTTGTAAATGATGTTGAGAGTTTATTGATCCAGTGCTCCTTGCTGATTTTGACATCACGATGGGAAGGTTTTGGTTTAGTCCTGTTGGAGGCCATGAAACTTAAAATACCTTGCCTTGCCTTTGATCATGTTGCTGCAAATGAGATCATAATAAATAATGAAACAGGGTTTTTAATTCCGGATATGAATATTGGGTCTATGTCTGAAAAAATAAATTACTTGTTATCGAATCCTGATGTTGGAAAACAAATGGGACAAAAAGGAAATGAATTATTAAAAGAGAAGTTCACAATAGATAAAAGTATTGATAAGTTTGAAAAAGTCATGGAGGTAAATTAAATGGAAAAAAACATACCGATCCTTTATTATCATTTTATCAATGCACCAACAGCAGATACAAGAATAAAAGGATTATACACTACAGCTAGTCAATTCGAATGGCAAATAAAAAGATTGATTAAAAAAGGTTTTACTTTTATTACCTTTGAAGATATAGCCACAAATCAATACGATAAAAATAAACGAAATCTGATTCTAACATTTGATGATGGGTGCGAATCACTATATCTTCACGCATTTCCTATTTTAAAAAAATATGGAATTAAAGCAGTAATATATGTTGTTACTGATTCGATAGGTGCGAGAAATATTGTGTGGGAACAAAATGAAAATAGAGTCCCGATTAACATTCTTTCAAGGGAGCAGATTTTGGAAATGTCAACCTATGGCATAGAAATTGGTTCGCACTTATGCCATCATGTTCATTTGACTAAATTGTCGTTAAATGACATGAAACATGAACTTTCTGAGTCCAAAGGTATACTCGAAAAAGAATTGGGGAAAAAAGTCTATTCAGTTGCCTACCCATTCGGGAGCTTTAATGGTGATGCATTAAAGGTGACTGCAGATGCTGGATACCAATTTGGAGTAACGACCATTTCAGGGAATAACCTATTAGCCAATGA
>CAIYOZ010000252.1 GCA_903927945.1 uncultured Bacteroidales bacterium
TCTTCAAGGGATTCAATTTCCTTTTCCTGGTGATCTATGGTCTTCAGGAGTTCGTTTAATTCCTCGTTTTCTATCGTGGTAGGATACTGAGCATCTACCCTTTCGAGGAAATCGGCTAAGATATTCATGTAATTCATGAATGCCTCATAAGGTGATTCATAATTTGTACCGTAGGCATCTTTATGACTCATGTACCGAAAATGATCGGAAGATTGGAGCATTAACCAATCATGCTGAAGGGGTTTGTCGTTGCATAAACGAACCCGTTCACTCACACCGTACAATTTATGTAAAGCTTCCTGTTGCAAATCGTTTCCTGTCCATGGACTTATGTCATTTTCAAGACCTGACCAACTTATAGGATGTTGAGCAGAAATACTGCCGGCTGTTTCCATTTTCTTTCCAACTTCCGAAGGTAAAACAAACCCGATTTGCTGTTCCATGGCATGATAGGGTAAAGCTTTCAAAAAATCGTAAATACCGGATTCAGGACGTTGGAATACACCCATTGCTTCATAGCCCATCCATAGATTAATTAATTTTTCTTCTTCAGGCATTGCATTTAACCAGCTAACAAATTTTTCAGCTGATAACGGGAAATCACTCCAGGATTGATTACTAAACCGAAATGCGATATCATCACTAAGTTTGTGGTTTCGAACGAGCAATTTCACTTTTGGTAAAGAATCATGCGTATAAACATAATTTGGGCTTTTCCAACCTAAAACCCATCGCACTTCGTCGATAAGTATGGTTTTATATCCCATCTTAGAAACCAATTCTCCTATTTCATCCGAATATATCAATTCTGCATTGCGAAAAGCTGTAGGTCGTTTGCCAAAAAGAACCTCAATCTTGTCGGCATGCATTTTTACCTGTTGTGTGAATTCATTCGCATCAAAAATTGAAGAAAGTGAATGAGCGTATGGTTCTGCTAAAAATTCGACACTTCCTGTTTTTGCCAATTCCTTAAAACTATCGATTACTTCGGGTGCATATTGCTCTAATTGCTCCAATGCAATTCCGGAAATAGAAAAAGCACACCTGAAATTTCCATTAGAACTGCGGATTAATTCGGCAATAGTTCTATTCGTAGGTAAATACGCCTGATCTACCAAATAGCGGATTCGCTCTTCGTTTTGAAAATCATCATAATAATAATGATCCTGACCGATTTCAAAAAACCGATATTTTTTCAACCGTAACGGTTGATGAATCTCAAAATAAAAACAAATGTTTCTCATATATTGTATAAATAAATTTTGGCTTTCTCGATTTACATCACACTTTCATATATTGCACGAACCTTTAATCCAGCTGCTTCCCAACTTATATTGTTTACTTCTTCAAGCCCTAATTTACTTAGACTCTCAAACATTGCTGGATTTTTTACTATTGCATAAATTGCATCAGCCATGGCATCAATATCCCAATAATCAGTTTTAATTGCATGTGTAAGAATTTCAGCGCAACCGGACTGCTTGGAAATGATACTGGGTGTGCCTACCTGCATGGCTTCCAAAGGAGAGATGCCAAATGGTTCAGATACGGAAGGCATTATATATACATCGCTTTCGGCTAACATTTCATGAACCTGATGTCCTTTTAAAAAACCGGTAAAATGGAATCTGTCAGCAATGTTTCTTTTAGCCACCAGGTCAATCATAGCGATCATCATGTCACCATTCCCAGCCATTACAAAGCGAACATCTCTGGTTTTTTGTAAGACACGGTGAGCAGCTTCCACAAAATATTCAGGACCTTTTTGCATCGTAATCCGACCCAGGAATGTGACTACCTTTTCTTTCCGTGGTGTTTTCTTATATAAATCAATGTTCTCCAATGGGTTTACAGCATTATGAACTGTCGTTACTTTTCGCGGATCCTGAAAATACTTTTCTATTACTATTTTCCGGGTTAAATCGCTTACTGTCATAATATGGTCTGCTGCATCCATACCTCGCTTTTCAATGCCATAAACTATGGGGTTAACTTGTCCCCGACTTCGATCAAAATCAGTTGCATGCACATGAATGACGAGTGGTTTTCCTGAAATTTGTTTTGCAAATACACCTGCCGGATAGGTAAGCCAATCATGTGAATGTATGATGTCAAAATCCATTTGATGAGCCAACACACTTGCCACGGCTTCGTAGTTTGAAATCTCCTCAATTAAATTATCCGGGTAACGACCGGAAAAATCAATGCAACCCAAATCATTGGTGTAAATCCGGGAATAATCGTATTTTATTCCTTTTTGAAGCCAAAAAAACTCATCGGGATGCATTTGAGATCCGATCCGTTGGTTCACATAATCCCATCCATTCTCTTTCCAAACAACCGGTACGTTACAGGCTCCAATAATTTTAAGAAAACTCTGATCTTCATCACCATGAGGTTTTGGAATCACAAAGGTTATTTCCATATCACCCTGCATAGCCATTCCTTTCGTCAATCCATAACTTGCAGTTCCTAATCCTCCCAGAATATGTGGTGGAAATTCCCAACCGAACATTAGTGCCTTCATTCTTATTCGTTTTCGTATTTCTTCAAAATATCCAATACTCTCAATACTTCTGCAACAGACATCGCAAATGACATGCCTCCATGTCCTTTATATGGGGGGTTTCCATCGAATAATTCAGGGAGAGTACCAACACAAAGTTCAGTCATTTCAGCTTCAAATCCTATCAACATTCTTTCAAGAAATGATTTTCCACTTTGTTTGTAAATTCGTAAATAGGCGGTAGCAAAAGCTCCAAAAGTACAAGGCCATACGGGCCCATTGAAATAGTTACGATCTCTTTCCAACTGACCTCCAACATAGTTTGGTCTGTAAAATCCACTTTTTGGACTTAATGAACGTAATCCTTTTGGAGTAAGTAACTCTTTGGTAGTGATATCCAAAACCGATTTTTGTTGATGTTTGTTCAGGGGTGAAAAAGGGAGACTGACAGCCAAAATCATATTAGGTCTGACTTCCTGATTGTAGAAATTTCCATCGACATAGTCGTATAAATAGGTTCCATTCCAAAAAGTCTTTACAAAAGCTTCCCGTGCTATTTCAGCTTGATAATCCAATAAATCAGCTGCATGTTCATGTCCATTTTCTCTTGTTAAAGTCGAGGTGAATTTCAGGGCATTACACCACAATGCATTTATTTCA
>CAIYOZ010000253.1 GCA_903927945.1 uncultured Bacteroidales bacterium
AATCATTGACTGCTAATAATGCGCTTGTTTCGAGTTATCTTCAAAAATTCGACACATTGGATTTTACTGTTTTTAGCAATCAGCAATGGGTTCGGTTGCATGAAAGCCATTAAAAGATATTAAGGTGAACTGGCCTGATGGACATTTTACATTGGGTATTGACCGTCACATTGCAGATTTGAAAGCCATGTTCGTGTACGCTCCAAATACCAGTATTAAAATACACCCGATTCGTTTTGGGTCAGGCAATATGACCTGTGTGACTGGAGTTATGACCGGTACATTTACTCAGCCAATGCCAATCGGGGATGGAAAATTTATTCAGCCAACAGGTAAATCATTCAGCTTGCCCATGTGTACCGTTGGTATCTGGAAAGATGGAACTATGATTGAAGAATACCTGTTTTGGGACAATCAAACGTATATGAATCAGTTAGGTTTAGGGAAATAAATAAAACAGATAAAAGAAAAAATATAAATCATTAAAATACAACATTATGAGTGCAACAGAATCAAAATTAATGACGGGTGTAATTGACCCATCACATAGTAGAGTACAATTCAAAGTGAAACATCTAATGATATCCAATGTGCTGGGTAGTTTCAAAGAGTTTGAAGGAAAAGCAAGCATGGTTGAAAATGATTTTTCATCTACCGTTGTGAGTTTTTCTATAACCACAGCTTCGATCGATACAGAAGCTGCAGATAGGGACACCCATTTAAAAAGTGCTGATTTCTTTGATGTAGAAAAATATCCTAAAATATCATTTGAAGGAAAAGGTATGACCCAAAAAGATGAAGAAAATTATGAACTGACCGGCAATCTGACCATTAAGGATGTAACAAAACCGGTAACCTTATCCGTAGAATTTGGAGGGTTAATGACTGATCCATGGGGGAATAAAAAAGCAGGTTTTTCAATAACCGGAGAAATAAACAGAAAAGATTGGGGAATGGTGTGGAATGCTGCGCTTGAAACCGGTGGTGTATTGGTCAGCGACAAAGTAAAAATACTTTGTGATGTTGAATTTGCAATCAGCTGATTTATTAATAACTTAGTATGAACTAATAATAAACAAATGAATCTGAATAATCTGAATAATCTGAAAAGCAGCATGGGTTGTATGCCCGTGCTGTTTGTCGGTCATGGAAGTCCCATGTATGCTGTTGAAGAAAATGAATTTGTTCAAACATGGAGACAATTGGGAGAAATGCTTCCTGTACCGAATGCAATCATTTGTATTTCTGCTCACTGGGAAACAAAAGGGACTCATGTGACCGGAATGATGAACCCACCCACCATTCATGATTTTGGGGGCTTCCCGAGTGAATTATACGAAATTCAGTATCCGGCACCCGGTGATCCGAGTCTGGCTAACGAATTAATAAGTACAATAACAGATACTTCTGTGCAGGTTGATGAAAAATGGGGACTCGATCATGGCACCTGGAGTGTCATCCGGAGAATGTATCCGAAGGCTGACATACCGGTAATACAACTGAGCCTGGATTATCACAAGTCACCTGAAGAACATTATGAACTGGCGAAAGAACTTTCTTCATTCAGGGATAAAGGGGTATTGATTATTGGAAGTGGAAATATAGTCCACAATTTACGCAAAGTGTCCTGGGATAGGCCCGATGACGAAGAATTCGGATTTGACTGGGCGATGGAGGCAAATGATACGATCAAAAAACTCATCGTGAATAATAATCATAAGGAATTGATGAACTACAATTCGCTGAGTAAAGAAGTTCAAATGGCTATTCCAACCCCCGATCATTTTCTACCCTTGCTTTACTCCCTGGCATTGAAAAAAGAAAATGAAGAAATATCATTTTTTAATGATAAAGCAGTGATGGGCTCGTTGACCATGACTTCTTTAAAAATTGGCTGATCAATTCTAACGTTCTAAACGTCAGCTCCCAATTTGATAAATTAAGGAAATGAAATTATTTTGACCCAACACTTTGCAGTTTAAAAATAAAAGTGTATTTTTGCACCTCGTTTCGGATAAGGTATATAAGCAGCAATGCCTAAGGCAACTCACCTTCCCGATGTAATCAGAAAAGTCGTTAAAAAATGTACGCAATCGTAGAGATTTTAGGACAACAGTTCAAGGTGGAAGCCGGTAAAAGACTGTTTATCCATCGCATGGAAGAGGCCGAAAGAGGTTCTCAGGTTGAATTTGACAAAGTGTTACTGATTGACAATGAAGGTGCTATCACTGTAGGTGCTCCGGTTGTTGCAGGTGCTAAAGTCGTATGTGAAGTATTATCACATGTTCGTGGTGAGAAAGTTATTATCTTCCACAAAAAACGTCGTAAAGGCTATCGCAAACGCAACGGTCACCGTCAAAATTTCACAGAGTTATTTATTAAAGAAATTGTTGCTTAACCGATAAAATTAGAAGAAAATGGCACATAAGAAAGGGGTTGGTAGCTCAAAGAACGGTCGTGAATCAGAAAGCAAGCGACTTGGCGTAAAGATATTTGGTGGTCAGTTTGCAAAGGCTGGTAACATTATCGTACGTCAACGCGGTACAGTTCACCACATTGGTCAAAACATTGGTATGGGTAAAGATCATACATTGTTCGCATTAATCGATGGAGTTGTAGAATTCAGAAAAAAGAAAGACAACAAGTCATTTGTTTCTGTAAAACCTATCGAAGCTAACTAAGATTAGTCGATACTCAACACACATAAATCTCCTGTTGTTTTACATCCATGTAAAATTGCGGGAGATTTCTTTTTATCCACCAGTCAAAGATTCATGTAAAGGGAAATGTTTAGTACCTTGCATTTGAAATCGTAAATCGTAAATGATTAAATTGTAAATCAAGGTTGTAAATTGTAAATGATTAATTTGTAAATAATAAAAGATGCTTACACTCAAATATATTACAGAAAATACCGATGAAGTAATTGCACGTCTGGCTATCAAGAATTACGAAGGAACAGCGATTATCGCTCAGGTAGTCGAATTGGACAACCTACGCAAGACCACCCAGGTTCAGGTAGATACAGCTTCAGCGGAATTGAACAATTTATCCAAAGAAATCGGATTGCTTATCAAACAAGGTCAAAAAGAAGAAGCCTCCCTGGCCAAAGAAAAGACCGTTGAATTAAAAGAAACCATCAAGACACTCAGTGACCAACAAGCTGCAGTCGAGTTGAAACTAAACGAATTACTGGTACAAATACCAAACTTACCTCATTCAAGTGTTCCTGCCGGCAAGCATGCCGAAGATAATCTGATTGAGCGCACTGGTGGTAACATGCCTGTATTGCCTGCCGATGCTGTTCCTCATTGGGATCTGGCTAAGAAGTACGACCTCATTGATTTTGAATTGGGTGTTAAGATATCAGGTGCAGGTTTTCCTGTCTATAAAGGTAAAGGTGCCCGGTTGCAGCGTGCATTGATAAACTTCTTCCTGGATAATGCGATGGAAGCCGGTTATCTCGAAATACAACCTCCCTATGTGGTGAATGCTGCTTCAGGATATGGAACGGGCCAGCTACCGGATAAAGAAGGTCAAATGTACCACTGTGATGTAGATGATTTATATTTAATTCCGACGGCAGAAGTACCTGTTACGAATATCTATCGTGATGTCATTTTAAATGAGAACGATTTACCGATCAAGAATACTGCCTATTCTGCCTGTTTTCGTCGGGAAGCCGGTTCGTATGGCAAGGATGTACGTGGTTTGAATCGCTTGCATCAATTCGATAAAGTGGAAATCGTACAAATCCAACATCCTGATAAATCGTATGAAACGCTGGATCAAATGGTGAATTATGTGCAGACACTGGTCGATAAGCTTGAATTGCCCTGGCGTATATTGCGCCTTTGTGGTGGCGATATGAGTTTTACATCAGCCCTTACCTTCGACTTTGAAGTGTACTCTGCCGCTCAGGAACGTTGGCTGGAAGTAAGCTCGGTATCGAACTTCGAAAGCTATCAGGCGAACCGTTTAAAGTGCCGTTTCAGGACTGCTGACAAGAAGACTCAGCTCTGCCATACCTTAAACGGAAGTGCCATGGCCCTGCCACGTATTGTAGCCGCTCTGTTGGAGAATAATCAAACCCCTGAAGGTATTCGTATCCCGAAAGCCTTGGTGCCTTATACGGGCTTTGAAATGATTAGTTGATTAGTTGATTGAGTTGATTAAGTTAATTGAGTTAATTGAGTTAATTAGGTTGATTGAGTTAGATTCAAAAGAAATTATTCAGATAAAAAAGAAAGGTTGTTTGCTTAGCAAACAACCTTTCTTTTTTATGTTATAAATACCTTGATTCTATTATCACTCATATACTCAACTCAACTCACTCAACTCTCTCAACTCACTCAACTCAATTAACCCAGTCAACTCAATCAACTTAATCAACCTAATTAACCAATTAACCAATCAACCAATCACTTAATCAACAACTCTCGGCTTCTTTACCTTATCCTCATTCTTGGCGATAAAGTCTTTCCATCCTGAATAGGCAGTATCCGACACGGGCCGTCCCGCCTGCAGGAAGTGGCAGTAAGCGGCAGCCAGTCCATCGGTAGCATCCATCTGGGGCAGCATGCTTTCCAATGGAATTTTCAATATCCTTCGCAACATATCGGCCACCTGTTCTTTCGAAGCACTTCCACTACCGGTGATCGCCATTTTGATCTTCAAAGGTGCATATTCGGTAATCGGAATATCCCGATACAAGGCGGCAGCCATGGCGACTCCCTGTGCACGCCCCAGCTTTAGCATGGATTGTACGTTTTTCCCGAAGAAAGGAGCTTCAATAGCCAGGCAATCCGGATGAAATTCATCAATCAACGACAGGGTACGGGCAAAGATACGTTGAAGTTTCAGGTAATGATTGCTGTACTTTTTCAGGTCAAGAACTCCCATAGCCAGCATTTCAGTCTTGTTGCCGCATACTTTCAGCAGGCCATAGCCCATAATGGTTGTTCCCGGATCAATACCTAGTATAATTTGTTCCTTTGCCATGTTAATCAACCAGTTCTAACACAGTGGTAAAGAAAATTACTTCTGTCCCGAATTGGCGGGAGCAGTTTTCCTGAAAGAGCAAACTGTATTCTTTATTCCAGCGTTTAAGTGTTTGCAAGTCAAGTACGTGAAATTGAACCGAAAAGGAAGTCCCTTCCTGTTTATCACTGGTGATGACCCTGGCCACCTGGGGTTTCGAAAAGTACGTAGAATCAAGCATAAACGGAATGTGCTGTTCGCGGATCCACTTAAGCCAAATGCCATGCACTTTATCGGAGACGAGGTAGGTTGTGTTAAATATGAGCATTTTTTTATTTACGATTTAATCATTTACAATTTACACTTAAAAAAAGTAATATCTTATTCAGAATTAAGATGTTCTCCTTCAACAAAGCAGTGAAACCAAGTGTACAGGGCGCTTGTTTAGAATTATATTTAGCAAAAGTACGCATAATTTCCAAAACTTTATTACCTTTGCCGAGCAATTTCAAAATCAAACATGGGGGTTTAGCTCATCTGGCTAGAGCGCGACACTGGCAGTGTCGAGGTGACCGGTTCGAG
>CAIYOZ010000254.1 GCA_903927945.1 uncultured Bacteroidales bacterium
ACGCGTTTCCCGGTGTTGCGCATGTTCGATATTTGGGAAGGACACTCTGATGCCTGTGGCTACGATGTGGACTCCAACAGCGGTCAAAATCAGGAATCCAGTTCCGAGGCCATGATGTCATGGTCGGGTGTAATTTCATTGGGTAACTCGTTGAAAGATAATAATATGACGGCTACCGGTGTAATGGGTTATTGCATGGAAAGTGCGGCTGTAAATGAGTATTGGTTCAACCGCAACTGCGACAATTATCCGGCAGCTTATACCAACAAACTGTCGTGCATCACCTGGGGAAGCATGATTCAGTACATCACATATTTTGGCCCGGAACCAATATTCGTTCATGGTATTCAGTATCTTCCGGTGTTGCCGTCGTCGTATTATCTGGTAAAAGACTCGGTTGCTGCCCGAAAAGAATGTGACTATCTGATTTCCAATTCGGCCAATAATTCGGTTTATACCAATTTCAAAACACGTGACAGTTGGGGAACCGAATGGGCCTGTGAAGTGATGAAATACCGATCTATGTTCGACCCCGACTGGTCTATCAACTGGTACGAAGACCTGTGGAAAAAGCAAGATGGAAAAGCCACAGACAACTGGTTCAGCAGCCTGGCTTATTATCAAATGTACAGCAACAAAGACATGGGGCCGATTGACTGGACTTCGCACATTGCTGCGCCAAACAGTGGCGTGTTCTACAACCCCACAACCAATCAATACACTTACTGCGCCTTCAACACCAAAAACAGCGTCCAGCAATTCAATGTCTACAAAGGGGCTGCTCTTATCGGGCAATTACGGGTTCCGGCTAATTCGTTTTACAGCACTCACTCGCTGGATGGGAATATTCCTCCGGATGTAAAAATCACTTCACCGGTGGATGGAACGGTATTTGCTACTACGAGTGTTACTTTAGAAGCTACCGCAAGCGATGCCGACGGACAAGTAGCAAAAGTTGAATTTTACAATGGAGCGTCCTTACTTGGTACGGTAACACAAGCTCCTTATACTGTAACGCTCAACAATCTGAAGGATGGACAGTATTCAGTTTATGCTAAAGCTTATGACGATAAAAATGCAGTAACGATTTCGGACATGCTGAGTTTTAGTTGTGACTTGCCGGCAGATACCTGTAGATTCGTTTCAACGAATGGCGATTTTACTGCTACCATGACAGGAAAAGCAAATCCTGTTATTACATTTATACCTCAAAGCCTCATTGCAGGTTGTATGTACGTAATCGTTACTGTAAAACTCAATGGAAACACCATTGGAGGTTGGTATATGACCAAATCAGGAACCCGATTTACCTCAACTGTTACGGCTAAAATTGATGATAAACTGGAATGGTATTTTACCTACCAAACACCACCTTCCGGTGAACGCAACAGCAGTGCAACACCAATAACAGCCATTGTTGGTGGTTGTGGTGCGACAGGAATTTTCAGTCCCGACTTTTCGATTGAAAATACAGTGAATATATTGCCAAATCCTTCAAATGGAAATGTATTCATTTATTCCAGCGGGTTCAACCCCTTTGAACGATTGAAAATTTTGGTTACTGATTTATCTGGCAAGACGATTTATCGAAATGACACACAGGCAACTGAATCGGGCTTACTTGATTTCCATTTGAATCTATTTGAAAGTACTGCCCCGGGTCTATACTTTGTTGCTATTAAAGGAAAAAATACAGTCAGGAGAAATCAATTCTTGATAATTAGTCATTAGAAAATTATATTTTG
>CAIYOZ010000255.1 GCA_903927945.1 uncultured Bacteroidales bacterium
CCTGCTGCAGTCTTTTCTTCAGCGGGAGCAGGTTCTACCAAAACCCGGTCTGCTAATGGTTTTATCTTCACTGTTGCCATTTTTAATTAATTTTAAGTTAAACATTAAATAAATCTGATTATTTTTTCTGTGTCCATGAACCAAATTCCATGACTTTTGACCTACCTAATTACTTGCCAGTTCGTTATTATTGTAGATTGGCTCTTCAGTTCCCGTCCAGAAAGCGCTGGTGCTCATCCATGTTTTAATTTCGCCAGTCAGATGATGGTCCTGGGCTCTATGGTTGTTTCTCCAGAAGCTCTTACTGTTGATCCATGATTTCATCTGAAGTGCAAGTTCCTGATCATTATTTTCAGCATCATCGCTCCACAGCGTAGTATTGTTGATCCATGATTTCATTTGAATGGTAAGTTCCTGGTCTTCATTTTCGGTGTTGTTAACCCAGTAAGTACTGTTGTTCATCCAGGATTCCATCTGTTGTGCAAGTTCCTGACCGGCCACTTCTGTTTCATTGTTAAGTACGTTTTCAACTGAGTCGGCAGTTAATTCTTTAGATGGCTGGTTGTCAGATTCTATCCAGTATGCACTATTGCCCATCCATGACTTTACCTGGTTGGCAAGCTCATTTTCATTGATGGCCTGGCTACTAAAATTTCCAGCTTTGGTAATCCCTGACAGCGCTAAGACAATAATTAAAGATACTACAATTGTTCTCATCACTTTTTCTATTTTGTAAGTTATTGCTTTCATTTTGTATTCTTTTTTAGTTTTATAAACTTGTGTTCGAACATCTCTTTGACATTAATTGTGCCAAAAGGTTTAATGGCATTGTTAATCAATTAGATAATAAATCCTGAGTCAATTTCAACCAAGTCAGACTGTACGCTTTCTGAACATTGAAGTGTACGGATTTGAACATCTCTGATTTTACCTATTTTATTGAAGAGCTATTCAAATGGTTGTACATTCACATCCGATTTTCTTGGCTATTTTTGTAGCGTAATCAATGAGCAGGTATGGATATTTATCCTTTAAATTTTGAGACTAAGATTGGATTTGACAAAGTTCGTGAAATACTTCAGGGGCGATGCCTGAGTACGTTGGGAAAGGAACAGGTTGAAGCGTGTCAGTTTTCATCTGACAGAGAGGTAGTTGAGCGCCAATTGGATGAGACGGTTGAGTTTGTAAAGATAATTGGCGAAGGGATGAATTTCCCCAACGGTTATTTTATTGATATGAGACCTGCATTGCAGCGGTCTAAAGTTGTGGGTACCTTTTTGGATGTGTTTGAAATATTTGATTTGAGACGCTCACTCGAAACAGTCCGTGCGATTGTTGCATTCTTTCGGAACGCTGAAGAGGAGACCTTCCCGAGACTTAGAGCGGTGGTTCAAAATGTCCAGGTATTCCCTTTTATCTATGAACGTATTGACCAGATTTTAAATAAACATGGTCAGATCAAGGACAATGCCTCACCTGAACTGTTGCAGATTCGTCGCGATATTTTTTCG
>CAIYOZ010000256.1 GCA_903927945.1 uncultured Bacteroidales bacterium
GCAATATCGGTACAAACTTCAATATCCACTCCATCGTTCCGGTATACATTCCCCGAATTCCATGCTGTACCCGATTGACTAAGTGTCTGATAAACCTTGTCGTTGTACGCAATCCCCTGCGTTCCCAGATCATAATTGGCTGCAAATATAATTCCGGGAATGGAATTTTGAGCATAAGCTTTTGTATTGTCGTCGAATGGCTGACGCGTCCATGCATCTATCACGCCTTTATTTACGCGGCAATTTTCGAGCAACAACCCAGCCGTCATTTGTTTAAGGTAGGCAATACAATCAACAGCCGAAAGCGCAACATCATTGTTGACATAGCTGAGTACTTTCTGCCAGTTGGCAAAAGGTTTTACCGTCACCGGACACTGAATCCGGTCGTATGTTTTATACGGCCAGTTGGCATAACCAATTTTGTTTGCTTCCGCCAGTTTTACCAGTGCTGTAAACCACGCATTACTATTTTCACCCGTTTCGCCAAGCCACAATGGTCGGTTTGTGGAAGTACGTAAATCAAGCATCGATTGTATAGAATTCTGATCGGTTACATTCCAGTATTTATGAAAGCTGTACGCCATGTTTTCATCCCAGGCAGGCGTGAGTCCGGTAAAGTCACCAGCCCAACTGTTGCCTTCGATATAGATAATATGATTGGTATCCGTTGTTCGTATTGCATTGGTAATTCGTACAAATAAATCATGCAGTTGCAGATTGGCAGGCTGCATGGCTGTATAATTGGTTTCGTTTATCAGGTCATACCCACCAATATAAGATTGGTTTGCATAGCGGGTAGCAATGTTTTTCCATATTTGAACCAAGGTATCCTGATTGGCTGTGCTGGTCCATAAATAAGGTTTGGTAGCATCACGGTCGGCAATGCCCGTATCATCGCCCTGACCGCCCGGAGTGGCATGCATATCGAGTATCAGGTACACTTTGTTTGGAGTTGACCATTTTAGCAGGCTGTCAATCAACCGGAATCCTTCATCGTTCTGCGGATCGTTGGCAAAACATCGCCTGAACAGATTATAGTGCATTGGAACCCGTATGGAATTAAAACCCCAGGCAGCAATTGAATCAACATCCCGTTGCTGTACGAAATTAGTACGCCAGTTCGTATAGAATTTCTCCACTTCTATGTTTCCAATCAAAGCAGCCAGTTTTGCTTTAAGGGCATGCTGTGTATAATAATTCCCGCTATTGCCAAACATATAACCTTCCTGCACCATCCAGCCACCAATGCCTATGCCGTGTAATATAAACTCTTTGTTATTGCCATCCACAATGGTTGTTCCACTCCGATGTAAATATCCCTGTGCAAAAGTAAAAGTCTGAAAACAGAAAATAATGAGAATCAGAAATGGTAATTTTTTCATATCGATTTATTAATTCAAGGATGGCACTTACTAATTTGCTGTGTAAAACTAACACTAAAATCTTATACCACCCAATGAATCAGTTTGAAAATGATTGAAAGAAATTATTCTGAAGAGTAATGTAGTCAAAATGAACAGCCAGATTAAAAACAACCGCTCAGCTTGCCATCAGTCAGGGTAACTGTACTGTCGGAGAGTTGGGAATTCTTATAAAGATTTCCATTGTTGTCCGGTAAAGTCGGAATATTATTTTAAATGCTATTTTCATGGCTTTAGAGCCATACTTTTGCTATTTTTTCAAATATAAGCCCCCTGAACCGGAAAAAGTGTAGTTTGAGGGTTGTTTTTAAGTAAACGTTCACGTTCTTTTTCTTCTGCTATTCGTTTACGCCAAGTTCTTTCCGGGTCTTCAAAGAATGCATATGCATTAATGTAACTCATTAGTTGGTGTCTTATAATTGACATCATGTTTGAGAATGCCCATTGCTTTTTGATTTTGCTTCTGAGTATAGTCAAAAGCAGATTTGCTATCATTACCGCCCATATTTGAATGATTATTGCATTCTCATTATCGCCCAAGAAGTATTTCAATGGAAAATTCTGTTTTAATTGTTTGAAAAGAAGCTCTATTTGCCATCTTTTCTTATAAATCAATGCAATTTCTTCTGCTGACAAATCAAAATTATTGGTTATAAACTCGAAAACTCGCCCATTTTCATCATCCCAAAATGCTATTCTCCTTGATTTGTGCTTTAATTCTTTGTTTTTACCGTACGAAAGTTCTATTTCTTCATCTTTCAGGACGCCTGGATGTGCATCATCGGGTATATCGAACTCTTGTTTAGCCTTATAAAGCGCATTATCCTTTAATCGAGTCACATACCATATTACATATTCCGGTGATACCCGTTCACGTTTTCCGGTGATGTCCGTTCACTGTTTGTTCAAAAACGATTAGGCATATGTAAAATTAATACTTTTTTCTTAGACTTTCTCCATTTAATTGAAAACGTATGGACTTATGCAC
>CAIYOZ010000257.1 GCA_903927945.1 uncultured Bacteroidales bacterium
AATAGGGATTATCAGATAATAAATGTAGCAAGCACTTCAAACTTTGCATAGTTATAATGGAATTCAATCTTCCTTATTGGCATGGTTCACCTTGTTTGCCTTTTTGTTTGTTGTAACAACCATCGGATACAGAGATTGTGGATTAGCAACCCTTCCAGGCAAACGAACTCCAGGTCCTTTTTCAGAACCATTGCACAAGATTACGGACTCTTTGTCTGCCAGTACTTTAAGTCTTTTTACTACTTCAGGATGTTGTTCAGCCACATTCGTTGTTTCACCGACATCCTCAACCATGTTGTAAAGCCGTAGTCCCGGTTCTTTCTCTCCATGTTGTTTCGCATTCTCTTTGAATCCCATGCTGTATGACTGTGGGCCCAAAGCCAGTTTCCACTGACCGCACCTTACAGCTTGCAGTTTATACCCCAGGTAGTAATATTGTGCTTCCCGTGAAGAAACTTCACTTTGTCCGAATAAGATTTTGCTAATATCTGCCCCATCAATCGGTTTATCTTTAGGCACTTTGCCTCCTGACAATGATACAAAAGTTGGCAGCAAATCAATTTCGCCAGCTACAGCATCGGTTACTCGCCCTTGCGGTATTCCCCCAGGCCACCAGGCCAAGGTTGGTTCGCGCATGCCGCCCTCCCAGGTACTGCCTTTGCCACCTCGCAAGGGTCCGGCAGAACCTGCATCAGCTCCTTTAGAAAGCCATGGTCCATTGTCGCTTGTGAAAATTACAAGGGTGTTTGATTCCAAATGTAATTCTCGTAATGTTTCCATTATACGGCTTACGCTCCAGTCACATTCTTCAACCCAATCATAATAACGTCCATTACCAGAATGGCCTTGAAATTCTGGTCCCGGATGAATGGGAAAATGTACCGCCGAATGAGGTAGATAAAGAAAGAACGGCTGGTCTTTACTATTTTTGATAAACCTGACTGCTTCCTCGGTATAAATCCTGACTAAAGAGTTTTGTTCGGCATCATTCATTAATTTCACAACCTTATTGTCACGCATATGCGGTACCACTTTTTCCCCTGTATCCAAATTGGGGCGAAGCATGTCGTTTGAATACGGAATGCCGAAATAATGATCGTAACCGTAATTCATCGGGAAAAATTCAGGTTGGTCACCCAAATGCCACTTGCCTATGCACATCGTGGCATATCCCTGTGCTTTTAATAATTTTGCCACTGTATTTTCTTCAGGGTTTAAACCTATAGCAGAACATGGAGGCAGTACTCCGGGAATGGAAACCCTCGGCGCATAGCAACCGGTTTGTATTTGGGCACGTGATGCGGAGCTGACAGGTGCAGCATAAAAACTCGTGAGTTTCATCCCTTCTTTGGCCATTCTGTCCAAGGCAGGCGTCTTACTTAAGGTTGATCCAAAAGCTGCAATGTCCCCATATCCCATGTCGTCAATGAGGATTAATACAATATTAGGTTTAGATTCAGCAAAAGTAAATAATGTCTGTAGTGCTAAACCTGTACTTGTAATAAATTTCAATATTCTCATATCGATCAGCTTAATTTTTAGTTAGATGTACTTTTTTACAATTGGTTCACTTCATTTTTTCACGCAATTTAATCTCCCGATTCCCATCCCAATAAGCACAATCCAATTGGATAAAAACTGAAGAGTAGGGAATGTTTGTTTCTGTTTTCAAAACCACCACTTTGAATAATTTGGAGGCTGTATCGAGTTTGGCAAAAACATCATTGTGTAGGATGGTATTTACTTCAAAACCTTTGAGTGTTCCATAAACAGAGGCTTTTAAACTATCCACGCCTTTCGACATATCCTCTGAAATGTATTTCAATTCCAAATCCGTATAAACAATTGGTTTTACATGGGTGGATGTTGAAATGCTGCTCATCACTTCTTTCAAGACAATTGGCAACTGTTCGCCTGTATTTATCACCGACATTCCTGATGCACTTTGTAGTGGAAATGCTTTATCCACCACCAACACCCAGTTGCGATGACCCAGCAATGGTAGCTGTTGCTCAAACTCGGCTTTCCAAGTACTTGTTGGTTTTTGAACAGAGGGATTACACGATATAACTGTCAGTAAAATAAGGGAATACAACGTGATTTTTATAGTGTTTTTCATCTTAAAAATTTTTAAATGGATTTGACGAAAGCGTAATAATTTTTTGAGAATATTCGTCAGTTTCTTAATTACCATATCTAATCTTTTATACAGCGGACAGCATATCCATAGACTTTTACAGAGTAACTAGGTGTAATATTTGCATTTTGATTGTAAAGCATTATATGCCATGAACTATCATATCCAGAGGCAAGCTCCTCAGTACTTGTCCTATAGGTACACATTAAACCAATGTTATTAAACGCTCCGGTATCTTTTGAACGAATTCCACTTGGTAAAGCATTAAAACCACTTTCGTTGCTTGCATCTACATTCGGGCTTGTCCAGTGTGCAGTTCCTGTTTCTTTCATTTTACCACCTGCAACACTGTTACCGCCAAGATAATTGATTAAAGTATTCCATTCATCTTTTGATGGAACATGCCAACCAACTGGTGCTATATTGCGGCTGTCTTTTACTGAATATCCATTATAAAGAGCGCCATAAA
>CAIYOZ010000258.1 GCA_903927945.1 uncultured Bacteroidales bacterium
AACAAAGCAATTATAAACCGAAAAATTAAAGACTGCAATTGTTGTGCCAATTGATTGAAGGCATTTGCCGATGAAACAAACTGTTTTAAATGTTTATTTTCTGATTTATAATGAGTTCAACTATTATATTAGGCATCGAATCTTCGTGTGACGACACCTCTGCCTCCGTTATCCGTGACGGAGTAATGCTTTCTAATGTTATTGCTAATCAGGCAGTTCATGCTAATTTTGGTGGAGTTGTACCCGAGCTGGCTTCGCGCGCTCATCAGCTGAATATCATTCCGGTGGTTCACGAAGCATTGAAACGTGCCGGTGTAACTAAATCCGATTTGAGTGCCATTGCTTTTACACGTGGTCCGGGTCTTTTGGGCTCGTTGCTTGTGGGAACGTCCTTTGCCAAAGGATTTGCACAGGCTCTGGATATTCCGTTACTGGACGTAAATCACCTTCAGGCACATGTATTGGCTCACTTCATTAGCGAAGGAAAACCGGATGAACAACAACCTGAATTCCCGTTTTTATGCTTGCTGGTTTCGGGCGGAAATTCTCAGATTGTGCTTGTAAAAGCGTATGACGATATGGAAGTGATTGGTCAAACCATTGACGATGCAGCAGGCGAAGCGTTTGACAAATGCGCCAAAGTGATGGGTCTTCCATACCCGGGAGGTCCGCATATCGACAGATTGGCAAAAGAAGGAAATCCGAATGCATTTAAGCTTAATAAACCACAAATTCCTGATTATAATTATAGCTTCAGCGGACTTAAGACTTCGTTTTTATATTTGCTCAGAGATAAAATGAAGGAAAATCCTAATTTTGTGGAAGAAAATCTCAACGATTTATGTGCTTCGCTTCAGGCTACCGTGGTGGATATTTTGATGAATAAGCTACGAAAGGCAGCTTCAGATTTGAAAATCAATCAGGTAGCAGTTGCCGGTGGAGTTTCGGCTAATTCGGCTTTGCGTCAGTCATTTCTTGATCATGGTCAAAAGTATGGCTGGAAGGTGTATATTCCTCCATTCGCTTTTACAACCGATAATGCAGCCATGATTGCCATAACCGGATATTTCAAATATCAGCAAAACGATTTTTGTTCAATTGAAGAAGTGCCTTTTGCACGTGTTTCTAATAAATTCTAACTAACCTCTAATCCTCTAAAGGGGACTTTAAGATATGCAGTTACCTAAGATTAAATTGCCTGAAAAGCTCGAACCATTCAGAGGTGTCATAATATTTGCTGTAGTTTTGTTATTGTCAAATTTTTTTTGGAAGTATAATGTACTTGGAGATGAAGATACATCGGGTGACAATACTGTAACATTTTGGGGAAACGATATTTCAATTCCTTTTAATTGGATGGCTCATCATGTGGCGGGAGTTTGTTATTCTATTCTACATTCGTTGGATTCTGCTGTAAGTCTGGATAGCGTGAGAAACGTTTTTCATTACCCAAATAGTAATCGTGTTCAGATAGTTTGGGCTTGTACCGGAATGAAACAAGCCTATATTTGCTTTTGTATCATGGCATTCAGCCGTGGACCATGGAAAAAAAAATTATGGTATGTCCCGCTAACCTTACTGACGGTCTACGTGATTAACATATTTAGGATAAGCTTTATTGTGGCTACTATTGAAAATCATCCCGGCTGGTTTACTTTTCTACATTTGTATTTATTTAAATATGCATTTTATGGAATTATTTTCTTGATGTGGGTGTTTTGGGAAGAAAAAATGGTTGGGAAAACAAAAGTTGTAACAAAAGAGACAACCTAATTGAATCAATATTCTTTACTTTTCTCGCCTCTTAATACCCGTAATCCGCTCATGGCCAATGCCTCCATCTCGTCTTCGCCGGGATATACAGCCACTTTAGCCATGGGTGAAATCATTTTCTTGATATATTCCACAATGTACAAACTATAGGCAATACCACCGGTAAGAATAACCGCATCGGCTTCGCCATGTAAAACAGCCAGCATGGAACCAATTTCTTTAGCTACATTATAAGCCATTGCTTCCAATACCAGCGTGGCATGTTCATCGCCCATAACCGCTTTCTTTTCAGCCACCAACTCTTCGTTTATGCCCAAATGTGCCATTAAGCCTCCATTTCCAACCAGCATTTTTTTTATTTCCTCGTGGGTATGTTTACCGCTAAAACACAATTCAACCAATTGTCCCGCATCAAGCGTTCCGGCACGTTCGGGTGAAAATGGACCATAGCCATCCAAACCTTGATTGGAGTCAATTACTTTGCCATTTTTGTGAGCTGCTACCGAAATTCCACCGCCCAAGTGTGCAATAACCAGTTTCAGTTTTTCATATTGAGTGCCGTTGGCAGCTGCGTATTTACGTGCAATGGCTTTATGGTTCAGCGCGTGAAACTGCGATTTTCGGGGCATTTGCGGCAAACCACTCACACGTGCCACATCCTGGTATTCGTCCACCACAATCGGATCGGCAATAAACGCCTGACAATCAGGGATGTTTTCAGCAATTTCGCGAGCAATAATTCCACCCAGATTGCTGGCATGTTGAGCTGCATGTTGCGATTTTAAATCATCTATAAGTTTATCATTCACTTTGTACACACCCGATTCCAATGGGCGAACCATTCCTCCTCGCCCCACCACAGCTGATAAATCGGATAAATCAATCCCGTCATTTTTCAGATAGTCAAGCATCAGATTTTTTCGGAATTCTAATTGATCGAACAGCGTTTTGTACGGTTTTAACTCGTCGGCCGAATGACGAATAGTATGTAAACAAACTAAGGTTTCATCCTCATATACAGCAAATTTAGTTGAAGTAGAGCCGGGGTTCACAGACAGTATTTTATACATAATCTACGATAGTTAATTGAGTGAGTTTTATAAATACAAAGATATAGTATTGAATGGAGATTTATTATATTTATGCAGATAATATATAATAAATTTCAGAGTGCATTTAGTAAATACACTCTGTATGATTCCTCCCTGATAACCTGTTAATCTATAAATATTTTTTTTAGTGGCTTACAGACACGGAGCGAGATCGGAAGAGCGTCGTGTAGGGAAAGAGTGTAG